>CAKUMG010000091.1 GCA_934667465.1 uncultured Actinoplanes sp.
TCCCGGCACCGGCCACTGATAGGCGCGGCCGGTCGCGTCCAGCACCGCGCCGAGCTTGTTGGAGTCGAGCTCGTCCGGGCACATGATCCGGAAGTCGCGCCGGTCCTCGGTGGCCCGCATCAGGTCGGCGAGCCAGCCGGCGAGCGTGCCGGTCGCGCTCGCGGTCGTCGTGCCGGGCTCGTGCACCTCGACCGCGGCGGCGCTCAGCGGCGGCTGCGGCAACTCGCGGCGCAACCGGCCGCCGTCGGCCTGCGGGACGGCGCCGAGCCGCAGCTCACCCTCGGGTGGCACGCCGAGCAGGCCGGGGTCGGGGCGGCCGGTCGCGTCGAACAGCTCCTCCGGCCGGTAGGACCGCAGCCACCGTTCCAGCAGCGCCAGCGTTTCCGGGTCGTCGGCCGCCTCCTCGAGCGGCACCTGGTGCGCGTGGAAGGTGCCCTCCAGCGGGACGCCGTGCGCGTCGGCGGCCGGCACGCCCCAGCCCTTGGGACTGCGCACGATCAGCATCGGCCACACCGGGCGGTCCGGGCGCTCGCCCTCGCGGCAGCGGCGCCGCAGCTCGCCCGCGTCGGCGTGCGCGGCGTCGAGCAACCCGGCGAGTGCGGCGTCGGGGTCGGCCACCGCGGTCACGTCGAGGATCCGCGGCGACCAGCCGGCGCCGGTGAAGTAGTGGTGCAGCTCCGTGTCGCTCATCGTCGCGTAGACCGTCGGCGAAGCGATCTTGTAGCCGTTGAGGTGCAGGATCGGCAGGACCGTGCCGCAGGTCGCGGGGTCGAGGAACTTCGGCGCGTGCCACGACCCCGCCGTCGGGCCGGTCTCGGCCTCGCCGTCGCCCACGATGCACGCGGCGAGCAGGCCCGGGTCGTCCAGGACCGCCCCGGTCGCGGTGGCCAGGGCGTACCCTAGCTCGCCGCCCTCGTGCAGCACCCCGGGCACCTCCGGCGCCAGGTGGCTCGGGAACCCGCCGGGCCAGGAGAAGCGGCGCACCAGGGCCGCCAGGCCCGCGCCGTCGCGGGTCAGCGCCGGGTCCAGGTCACCGTGGGTGCCCTCCAGCCACAGGTTCGCGTGCACCGCCGGAGCACCGTGACCCGGACCGGTCACCAGCAGCGTGCGCTGCCCGGTGTCGCGAACCAGCCGGTTCAGGCCGGCGTAGACGAACGTGATGCCGGGGCAGGTGCCCCAGTGGCCCAGCAGGCGGGGCTTCAGATGCTCGGGGCGCAGCGGGTCGCGTACCAGGACGTTGTCCTGCAAGAAGATCATGGCGGCTGCGAGATAGTCGGCGGCGCGGCGGTAGCGGCTGAGTACACCGGTGTCCAGGGCGCTGGTGGTCGATGTCGTCATGCCACTCCTGACCGATGGTTCCGGAGAGCCTCCCGGTAGGCATGCCCGTTTTGCAGTGGTCCATGCCCTCGGCCCGGCCTTTCCCCATAACGCGGGTGCGCAGTGATTGCGCACCTGTTGACCTTGCGGCACGGGACCTGGGGTAGAACATGGGCATGACTGAAACGGACGGACGGCCGGTGGCCGGTGTGCGCGAGGCGATCGACCAGGGCCGGACCGCGCTCGGGATCGAGCTGGGGTCGACCCGGATCAAGGCCGTGCTGACCGGACCCGGCCACGAGGCGATCGCGGTCGGCAGCCACGACTGGGAGAACCAGTTCGTCGACCGGACCTGGACCTACTCGCTCGAGGCGGTCTGGTCGGGGCTGCAGGCGTGCTTCGCGGCGCTGGCCGACGACGTGCGCCGGCAGCACGGCACCGAGCTGCGCACCGTCGGCGCGCTCGGGGTGTCGGCGATGATGCACGGCTACCTCGCGTTCGACGCCGAGGGCGAGCTGCTGACGCCGTTCCGCACCTGGCGCAACACCAACACCGGCGAGGCCGCCGAGCAGCTGAGCGAGCTGTTCGGGCACAACATCCCGCACCGCTGGAGCATCGCGCACCTCTACCAGGCGGTGCTCAACGGCGAGGAGCACGTCGGGCGGCTCGCCCACCTGACCACGCTCGCCGGCTACGTGCACTGGAAGCTGACCGGCCGCCAGGTGCTCGGCGTCGGCGACGCGAGCGGCGTGTTCCCGATCGACATCGCAACCGGCGGCTACGACGCGCGCATGCTGGGCACGTTCGACGAGCTCGCCGCGGGGCGGGGCCTGACGCCGAAGCTGGCCGACCTGCTGCCCGCCGTGCTGCCCGCGGGCGAGCCGGCCGGCACGCTGACCGAGGCCGGGGCGGCGCTGCTCGACCCGAGCGGCACGCTGCAGCCGGGCGCCGCGATGTGCCCGCCCGAGGGCGACGCGGGCACCGGCATGGTGGCCACCAACTCGGTCGCCCCGCGCACGGGCAACGTCAGTGCGGGCACCAGCATCTTCGCGATGGTGGTCCTCGACGGCGAGCTGAGCCGGGTGCACCCCGAGATCGACCTCGTGACCACGCCCGCCGGTGACCTGGTCGCCATGGTGCACTGCAACAACGGCGCCAGCGAGCTCAACTCCTGGGCCGGGCTGTTCGCCGAGTTCGCCGCGGCGCTCGGGGTGCAGGCGGACAGCGGCACCGTGTTCGAGACGCTGTTCCGCGCCTCCCTCGGCGGCGCGCCCGACGGCGGCGGGCTGATGGCGTTCAACAACCTGTCCGGCGAGCCCATCACCAAGCTGCACGAGGGCCGGCCGCTGTTCCTGCGCGAGCCCGGCAGCGACCTCACGCTCGCCACGTTCATGCGCACCCAGCTCTACGCCGCCCTGGCCACGCTGCGGATCGGCATGGACGTGCTGCAGAAGGCGGAATCGGTGCGGCTCGACCGGATGTTCGCGCACGGCGGCCTGTTCAAGACCGCGGGCGTGGCCCAGCGCTACCTGGCCGCCGCCATCGACACCCCGGTCTCGGTCGGCAACCTGGCCGCCGAGGGGGGCGCGTGGGGCATCGCGGTGCTCGCGGCGTTCCTGACCGGGCGCCGGCCGGGGCAGAGCCTCGACGACTACCTGAACGCGTCGGTATTCGCGGGGGCGCAGCTCGACACGGTGGCGCCGGAGCCGGCGGACGTGGCCGGGTTCGACGCGTTCATGCGGCGCTACGTGGCGGCGCTGCCGGTGCAGCAGGCGGCCGTCGAGCACAGCTGAGCGCCAGCGATGTGCCCGCGCAGGCGGGCACATCGCTGCGCCGGAACGGTTTATCCTGCCCGTCATGGCACACGGTGGGCTGGAGGAGCTGATCGTCGCGGACGCCGCGGCGCTGCGCGCATGGCTGGCGGAGCACCACGGCACGTCGCCCGGGGTCTGGCTCGCCCTGACCCGCAAGGGCGGCACGGTCACGACCCTGACCTGGCAGCAGGCGGTCGACGAGGCCCTGTGCGCCGGCTGGATCGACGGGCAGGGGCGCAAGGGCGACGAGGCCGTCTCGTGGATCCGGCTGACCCCGCGCCGGGCCCGCAGCGCCTGGTCGCAGCGCAACGTGAGCAACGTCGCCCGGCTGGAGGAGCAGGGGCTGATGCTGCCCGCGGGCCGCGCCGCGGTGGAGGCCGCCCGGGCGGACGGGCGCTGGGCAGCCGCATACGCCCCGCCGTCGGAGGCCGAGGTGCCCGCCGACCTGCTGGCCGCGATCGCCGCCGAACCGGCCGCGCAGGCCATGTTCGACGTCCTCACCAAGACCAACCGGTTCGCGATGATCTACCGGGTGAACGGCGTCAAGCGGGCCGAGACCCGCGCGCGGAAGATCGTCGAGATGGTCGCCATGCTCGCCCGGCACGAGACGATCTATCCGCAGAAGGCCCGGCCCGCGCCGCGATGAGAGAGCGTGATCAGGCGGTGGCGGTCTTGCTGGTGGTGGCGGCCAGGGACTTGGTGGCGGGCACCACGACGCGGTAGCGGCTGCCCTTGGTCAGTCCGGTCACGGTGCGGCTGCGGACGGCCGGGTACGTCGCCACCTGCCGGTAGGACTTGCCGCTCAGGCGTTGCAGGCTGAGGCGCTGGGCGGCGACGCCGGTGAGCGTGATCGTGAGCTTGCGGGCGGCGGGCCGGGTGAGGGTCACCCGGGGGCGGCCCACGTACGAGGGGGTCGGTGAGGTGACCGCGGCCGTGCCCGGGCCGGCCGCGAGGACCAGCCGGACGTGGAGGTTCGCGGTCGCGGTGGTGGTCATGGTGACGACGCCCGCGGCGCTGGTCGTGACGGTGCGGCAGGTGTACGCCGCGCCGGCCACGGAGGTGCAGAGCTTGCCCGGGTGCGCGGCCAGCGGGCGGCCGGCGGCGGTGACCGTCCAGCGGGTGGTGACGCGGGTGCCGTAGGGCACGTCGCGGGCGCCGGTGCTGACCACGATCGCCGGGGTCACCGGGGCGGCCGGCTCCGAGACACGCGGCGAGGGGGTGACCACCGGCGCCGGGGTGACAACCGGTGCCGGAGTGACGACCGGCGCCGTGGTCGGGGCGGTCGTGGGCATGGTGACCGGGGCCGGCGCGGCGGCGTTGAGGGCGGCGGCCGCGTCGATGCGGCCCCAGCCGTAGCTGGTGTCCTTGCCGGGCGCGCCGAGGTCGACGGCCGAGGACGCCAGGGCCTGCTCGATCGCGTCGGGCGTCCGCGCCTGGTCCGCCGCCTTGAGCAGGGCGGCGACCGCGGCGACGTGCGGGGCGGCCATCGAGGTGCCGTCGGAGTAGGCGTAGCCGCCCTTGGCCGTGGGCCAGGTGCTGAGGATGTCGCTGCCCGGCGCGGCCACGTCGACGAAGCTGCCCCGGGTCGAGAACGCCGCGACCTGGTCGGCGGAGTCGGTGGCGGCGACGGCGATCACGCCCTGGTCGGCGGCCGGGTAGTTGATCGGGCTGCCCCTCTGCCCGTCGTTGCCGGCGGCGGCCACGACCGTGACGCCGCGGGCGCGCGCGTACGTGATGGCCTGCGTCACCGCGGTCAGCCGGCTCGGCGAGCCCAGCGACATGTTGATGACGCCGGCACCGTGGTCGGCGGCCCACACGATGCCGGTCGCCACGTCGGACATGTCGCCCTCGCCGTCGGCGCCGAGTGCCCGTACCGGCAGGATCTTCGCTTCCGGGGCGATCGCGGACACGCCGACCCCGTTGCCGGTCAGCGCGGCGATCGTGCCCGCCACGTGCGTGCCGTGACCGTTCGGGTCGGTGCTGGTCCCCGTGGTGTCATCGACGAGGTCGAGACCGGGCAGCACCTGGCCGGCCAGGTCGGGATGGCCCGCGTCCACACCGCTGTCGATCACGGCGACGGTCACCCCGGCGCCGGTGGAGCGCTGCCAGGCGTCCGCGACGTGGATCTTCGAGAAATCCCACTGCATCGACCGGTACGGGTCATTGCCGCCCGGGACGTCGCTGACGCGCGCCGTCGCATCGAGCTCGACCGCGACCGTACGCGGCTGCTGCGCACTCTCGCGCAGCGCCCGCCGCGCACCCGCCCGGTCGATCGCCGTCCGCACGCTGATCACGGGCCGACCGGCGGCGTCCAGCTCGGTGCGCACCACCTTGGCGGGCCGCGCAGCCGACACCACGGCCGGCACCAGCGCCTCGGCCGCCGCGACCGGCACGATCGAGGCCGGAGCCCCGCCCGACGAACCCGAAGCGGCCGACGAGCCGGAAACGCGCGACGCACCGGAAGCGGGCGACGCGGCTGCAACCGGCGCGGGCCCCTCCGAAGGAGCGACAGCCGGCACGTCCGGGGAAGCGGACACCGGTCCGGATGCAGGCACAGCCGAACCGGCCGACGATGCGGGCGGCAGGGCGACCGGCGACGCGCCCGGCAGGGCGGCCGGCGACGCGGGGGCCGCGACCGCGGACACCGCGACCAGCCCGATCAGCGAACGGCGCACGTACGACCTCGTCTGCTCCATGGTCGAACGATCGGCAGGCGGGCGCCGGACTGGGTGACCGCCGTGGGGCAGGACGGTTGCGACCCGGGAAGCGCGTCAGCCGGCGGCGTCGACCAGCAGCGTGATCGGCGCCGTGAGGACCTGGATCAGCCCGCCCGCGAGACCGGGCCCGGCCACGTCGGCGATCGACGCGCTCACCGACAGCTTGCTGTTGCCGTCGACGAGCTGGTCCCGGCCGGCCACGGCCGGCAGATACCCCGCACCAAGGTGGCCACCTACCGCCGCCGGGCGAAGGACCCCGCCTGACGAACCGGCCGGGGGCGGAGGGGCCCGGTCAGCGCAGGCTTGCGAGGACGACCGGCGTCTCCTGGCCCGGCCAGCAGGCGGAGAGCACGCCCGCGTCGGCCGGGTCCACCGCGACCGTGGGGACGCGGTGCACCGTCAGCGTGACGGTGTCGGTGGCGATCACGGCGGGTTCGCCGTCGCGGGCGCCGGTGACCGTCGTGGGGGCCGCGACGCCGGCGCCGCTGCCGGTGAGGGTGAGGTCGGTCTCGCGGGGCACCCGCTTGCCGTCGATCTCGAACTCCTCGACGGCGGCGTGCCCGGCCTCCCGGATCACCGTCGCGAGCCCGGCGGCGTAGACCGGGTCGCCGACGGCGTCGTAGACCCAGCGCCTGCCGAGCACCGAGTGCTCGGTGGTGCCGACGAGCCAGGCCTCCGCGCCGTCGAGCGGGGCGCCGCGGTAGGTGAGCGGCACGTGCCGGACGACACCGTCACCCACGCCGACCAGCATGATCTCGAGACCGACCTCGCCGGCCGGGTCGTCGAGGCGCGCCGCCGCGACGCGCTCGGGCTCGGGGGCGGCGGGGCCGTCCCACCAGGGCCGGGTGGGCAGCCAGGCGGCGAGCAACTCGAGCTTGGTGGGGCTGATCCGTGCCTTGTGGAGGAGAGCCATGCCCGGAAGCTTAGGGCTTGCGCCGGCGGCACGCGGTCAGCGCGGTGGGGGTGTCCCGGCGGGACACACGGATCGGCCGCCCCGGCCTATGCTGCCCTGACGTCGATCGATCCCGACAGGAGTGCGCAACCGTGACGCAGGAGACGCCCGGCCCGGCCGACGAGACGGCACCCGTCGGGCGCGGCCCGCGCCGTCACGTCCGGAAGCTGGTCATCGGCTACTTCGCGGGCGGGCTGGCGCTGCTGCTCGCGGGCACGGTGGCGGTCGTCTACCTGACCGTGCGGGCTTTGCAGGAGCAGCCGCCCACCGACACGTACGCGAGCGTCCCCCGCAGCAGCCGGCCCAGCGGATCGGCGGGTGGCCGGCCGGGCGCGTCCCCCGAGCCGAGCGCGGTGGCCGAGCCGAGCGGGCCGCTGCGGGCCCGGTTCGGTCCGCGGAAGCTGCGCGACGGTCAGTCCCTCGTCCTCGACGGGGAGGAGGACGCGCGGTTCCAGATCACGCTCAAGGCCGGCAAGTTCCGGGCGGGCGCGTGTAACCCGTACAGCGTCAAGCCCAAGAACGGCGGTTATCTGCCGGTCAAGCTGACCCTGAAGGTGCTCGAGGGCGAGCCGGAGGTCAGCGAGTTCTCGTTCCGCTACCAGACCGACGACGGCGAATGGCTCAACTCCGTCGGCGGCAGCGGCTGCGACGGCGACGACCATCTGGGCTTCTTCCGCAGGCAGTCGGTGGGCCGCACGTACACCTCGACTGTCGTCTTCGACGTGCCGCGCCGCGCGGGCGAGATCGTGTTCGTCTACCCGCTGCTGGACGTCGCCGCAGAGTGGCAGCTCAAGTAGGACCGCGGAGCGGCAACTCGAGCAGGGCAGCTCAAGGGGGGCTCCAGCCCTGCTCATGGTTCGGCACCGCCGCGGAAGGAAGGCTCAACTGCCGGGGGCGCCCGCCGACGTGCGTGCTGAACCCTGGCCGTACGGGCCGGATCCTCCACGCGAAGGGCCCCCATTGCGCCTTCCCCGAAGTGTGACCGCCGGCCTGGCAGCCGCCGTGCTCTGCGGCAGCCTGAGCGGTTGCGCCAGCCTCAAGGAGATCACCAGCAGCAGCAAGCCGCTGCTCGGTGAGAAGCCGGCCGCCGCCCCGAAGGCGACGCCGTCCCCGTCGGCGGCCGTCGCGGCGCAGGCGAAGCGCCGCAGCGGCCCGCTGGACACCGGCACGGTGACGCACCGCGTCGACCAGGGTGACTTCTCGGTCAAGCTGACCTACTGGACGGCCGACAACGCCAAGGAGTACACGGCGGAGTCGCTCAAGACCATCAACGTCGCCGCCCACATCGAGGACACCGACAGCAAGAAGCGGATCACCGTCAGCACGTTCCAGGTGACCCAGGACGACGGCACGAAGCGGGCCGAGGCGGCCACCGACAGCGGCAAGTTCGACGTCACGCCGCCGTACCCGTACAACACCGTGGTCGTGGTTCCCGCGGCGACCGCCGGCGCCACCGAGCTCACGCTGACCGTACGGCTGGATCTGCTGGTGGAGACCGCCCACAAGTCGGACAGCTACTACCGCTCGACCGCCCTCGACACCCTGACCCTGCCGCTGCTCACGGATGGTGCCAGCCGATGACCGAGTCCAGCCCCGGCCTGCGCCGGGCCACCGACCGCCAGATCCTGCTGCCGCGCAGCGCCAAGGCCGGCCCGCTCGCGCTGCCGCCGGCCGTGCCGCAGCTGATCGAGCTGGAGGCCGTCGAGACGGTGTCCGGCGAGATCGCCTCCGCGGCCGCCGCCACGCCCCGGCACGCCACCATCAGCTGCATCATCCCCTGCTACAACGAGCAGGAGACGATCGCCGACGTCCTGCGCAGCATCCTGGCGCAGACCCGGCTGCCCAACGTCATCCACGTCATCATCAACAACACCGACGACGACACCCCCGAGATCGCCCGCGGCTTCGAGGGCCGGCACACCCGGACCGTCAAGGGCGAGGAGTTCGTCACCACGGTCCACGTGCACGACATGGGCGTGAACCCGGACAAGAAGGTCGGTGCGCTCAACTACGGCTACTTCCTGTCCCGCGGCTTCGACTACATCCTCGGCGTGGACGGCGACACCACGCTGGCCCGCGACACCGTCGAGCGACTCGAGCTGGAGATGACCGACGACCCGCGGATCGGCGGGCTCAGCGCGATCTACAGCATCGACAAGAGCCGCTACAAGGGGCTGATGGCGCGCTTCCTCATCGCCGGGCAGCGGGCGCAGTTCGGCGCGTTCAACATGGACAACCTGCTGCGCGGGCGCAACATGGCCGTGCTGGGCGGGCAGTGCAGCCTGTTCAGCGTGCGCGCCCTCGAGACGGTGATGATCCGCCACCACCAGCAGGCGCCCTGGGTCCGCGACAGCGAGGTGGAGGACAGCAAGCTGTCGCTCCAGATCAAGGACGCGGGTTACAGCACCAAGATCAGTGCTTCCGCGTACGCCTTCGTCGGCCCGATGACGAACCTGCGCGCGCTGCACGGCCAGCAGGTCAAGTGGAACTTCGGCGCCATCGACCTGTTCTGGCCCGGCCAGCGGGGCGACAACAAGGGCCAGCCGCTGCACCCGAACCTGCGGCTGCGCTGGTACGAGAACATTGCCATGATCTTCAACATCGGCTCGCGGCTGGGCTTCCTGCTGCTGCTGGTGGCGGCGCTGTCCATCGACGCGTTCGTGTTCAACCCGATCTGGCTGATCCCGCCGGCCGTCGCGGCGCTGCTCAACCTGCGCCTGGCGCTGGCGATGAAGGACAAGAGCGCCTCCGACATCCTGTACGCCGCGCTGATGTTCCCCGCGGAGCTGTACATGTGGATCCGGATGGGCCACTTCCTGTCCGCCTGGACCCAGTTCCTCGCCCAGACCGACAAGGACAACTGGGCCGCCCAGGCGAACGCCGAGAAGGGCAAGGGCTCCGCCTATGTGATGCCGCTGGTGGTCCTGCTCGCCGTCCTCGGCGGGGCGATCTACGCCTGGTTCCAGCAGAGCGTGGCGGTGCAGTCGGCGATCCTGTCGCTGGGCTGGCCGATCCTCTACATCTTCACCATCGCGCAGACCGTCTTCATGCTGCGCAAGCTGGTCCGCCGCCACCGTGGTTTCAGCGTCTGACCTGCGCCCGTACGCACCCCGCCCGGCCGATCCCCCGATCGGCCGGGCATCGTGCCGTCCGGGGCCCCTGTCACGCATCTCATCAGGCGCGCGCGGACCTGCGGCGGCACCTCACTGCTCCTTGAGCGCGCCCCAGCCGTGCCAGCGCTCGACCGTCAGCCAGGTGCTGACGCGCGGGCTCGTGCGGTTGGGGTAGGCGTCGCCTGTGTAGTGCCGCGACAGGCGGTCGATGCCGGCCAGGCCCTCGTCGTCGGTGATCTCCGTGATGGTGCCCTGCAGGCTGACGTGGGTGTACCAGTCGCCGGAGGCGAGCACGGTCAGCGACACCCGGGGGTCGTTGCGCAGGTGCTTGAGGCGGGCGCGGGTCGCGTCGAGGTTGAGCAGGACCCGGCCGTCGTCCTCGAGCAGGTACCAGGTGGCGACGGTCACCGGGCGGCCGTCGGCGGCGAGGGTGGCCATGACGGCGGGGTTCGGCTGCCGCAACAGCTCGGTGACCTGCGGCGGAAGCGGTGTGGAAGGCATGCGCCCAGCCTAGATCAAGGCGCCGGACCCGGCCCGGAACGCGGCGGGCTCAGATCACGGGCTCGGCGCCGCCGTGGAAGGCGGCGGCCCGGATCACGGCTCGGCGCCGTCGCGGAAGGCAGCGGCCTGAATCACGGCTCGGCGCCGTCGCGGAACGCGGCGGCGGCGATGCGGGCGAAGGAGCGGATCACCGGGCTCTCCCGCGCCGCCGGCCACGCCACGACCAGCGGGCTGGGCGGCATGTCGGTCAGCGGCACCCAGGCGAGCCCCGCGGGCAGGGCGTGGGTGCGCGGCGCGATCCCGGCCGAGCCGTTCCAGAGCACCGCCTGCAGACACTCCCCGACCGTACGCACGGTCAGTCCCGCGGGCCGCTCACCCGGCCGGGCGGCGCCGTTCCAGTAGGCGCGCCACGCCGGGTCGGTGCCCTCCGGCAGCTGGAACCAGGGCCGGCCGGCGAGGTCGGCCAGGCGCAGCGTCTCCCGCCCGGCGAGCGGGTCACCGGCGCGCAGGACGGCGCCGACCGGGTCGCGGCGCAGCTCCCGTACGCGCAGCCCTCCGGTGTCGAACGGCGTGCGGGTCAGCGCCACGTCGGCCGTGCCGCCGCGCAGCCCGGCGCTCGGGTCGGTGAAGTCGGTCTCGCGGAACCGGATCGCGATGTCGGGGTGGTGCCGCCGGAACGCCGCGGCGAGCCGGGCGCCGGCCTCGCCGCCGTCGCCGAGCGTGCCGATGGTGAGCGTCACGTCGGCGGCGGCCGTGACCCGGGCGCGGAGCCGATCGGCGCGTTCCAGCAGCTCGCCGGCCTCGTCGTAGAGGGCCGCGCCCGCGGGGGTCAGCGCGACACCCGCGGCCGAGCGGTGCAGCAGCGCGACGCCGAGGTCGGTCTCGAGCTGCCGGATCGCGCGGCTCAGCGGCGGCTGGGTCATGTGCAACCGGGCCGCGGCCCGCCCGTAGTGCCGCTCCTCGGCGACGGCCCGGAAATAGCGCAGCAGGCGAAGCTCCATCACCAGCGACGATACCCGGCGGGTACCGGGCCTGCGGAACAGGTCTTGGACGCCGCCCGGGCCCGTCGCCGAGAGTCGGTGCATGAAGAAGATCGCCTACTGGGTCGTCGCCGGCCTGCTCGCCGCGTTCATGCTCTACTCCGGGGGGATCAAGGTCCTCCAGGACAAGGAGCAGCTGATGACCATGATGGCGTGGGTCGAAGACATGCCCATGCCCCTGGTACGCACGATCGGCGTGCTGGAACTGCTCGGCGCGGCCGGCCTGATCCTGCCCCGCCTCACGGGGATCGCGCCGGTGCTCTCCGTCGCCGCCGCGGCCGGCCTCGCCGTGATCCAGGTCGGCGGGCTCGTCACCCACCTCTCCCGCGGCGAGACC
>CAKUMG010000092.1 GCA_934667465.1 uncultured Actinoplanes sp.
GGTCAGCTCAGGGCTGGACATCGACACGGGAGGCGGCGAAGTCCTCGCCCAGGCGCCACGACTGCCGCCCAGGATGGCCGCCACCGAGGGATGGCGTCCGAACCTGGAACGCGCCGGTGCGTTGTTGTCGCCCCGCAGCGTGGACGTGGTCTTCGCCGTGAGCCACTCCACGCGCACCCTGATCGAGGCCGGGCGGAAATGAGGCTGAGCCGGTGTCCTCCGGCAACGAGCGGACGCCGGCGTGAGACCCGGGACGGCCGCCGCCGGTGGTGCTCGGCGGACGCCCCGGGGGACAGCCGTGGTCTTGCCGGGCCGCACCGTCGGGCCGCGCCGTCGGGCCAGCCCTAGGGTCGGGCCCTCGGGCTGGGCCGGCGGGCTGGGCCGGCGGGCTGGCGGTCAGATCAGGCGCAGGACCGTGGCCAGCCAGGCGGTGTCGTGGCGTTCGAGGCGCAGGGCGAGGGCCCAGGCGCGGGCCGGGCAGAGCAGGACGACGGCCGCTTCGACGGCGCCCGGACGGGGCTCGCAGAGGTTGAGCTGCGCGACCGTGAGCGCGACGGTGCGCCGCTGCCGCGTGTGCTTCTGCAGGTCGCGGCGCACGTCGGCGACCCGCTGGGCGGCGACCAGACCCTGCGCGACGACGGCCGGCGCCTCGCGGGGCAGCGCCAGCCTTCGCAGGTGGGCGGCCGGGCGGTGGCCGTCGAACACCTCGACGCACGCCTGCACGAACCGCCGCACGGCCAGCCGCGCCTCCGTCCCCGTCCCACCGGCACGCGGCCGAGCTCCCGCCCCGGCGCTGCCGGTCGGTCCTGCCGTCGCCCGGACCCTCGCGGCCAGGGGCGTCTCTGCGGCCCCAGACGGGAGTGCCTCGCTGATCCCGGGTGCTCGTGGTGCGTCGGCTGCCCGGGTGTCGAGCGTTCCGGGCGACCGCTTCCCGCCGGGTATGGCCGGGAGCGTGGCGTCAAGGCCGGGCGGGTCGGCGGAGGGAGGGGCGGGGAGGGGCTCGTCCGGGTCGGCCTCGGCCGCGCGGGCCTCGTCGGCGCGGGCCAGGGCGGCGCGGGCGGTGCGGAGGCGCGCCAGGCCGGTGGCGTGCCGGCGCGGGGCGGGCTGCTCGTCGTCGTAGGGCGGGTCGAACTGCGGTGCCCGGCGGAGTCTCATGGCCGGTCGCGGGTCCGGACGAGTCAATGCGGCGGTGGACACCGGGCACCCCAATCCTTGCGTTTGCATTCGACAGCTTCCGTTTGCCTTCACTGTCGAGTGTCGGGATGCACCGGACCCCGGTCAACGCCGCCCGGTCGAGCCTGTGGATAACGCAGAAAAAGGCTTCAGTCGGTGCTGTCGCGCTCGGTCAGCGGGTTCTCCCGCACCCAGCGGGCCGTCTCGTCGTACTTGCGCGCGATGTATTCCTCGAGCTTGGCCCGTTCCACCCGCCACTGCCCGCGCCCGCCGATCTTGATCGCGGGAAGCTCGCCGCTGCGCACCATGTGGTAGACCTGCGAGTCGGTGACGTTGAGCTCGGCCGCGACGTCCCCCAGCGGCAAGAACCGCGGTTCCACTCTGTCCTCCTGCGCCGTCGGAATCATCAGTTTGCCACCGACAGGCCCCGGCAGCCTACGACGAGGTGGATGCCGGCCGCCGCGGAGCGCGGCCTACGACGGCGTGATCGCGCGACCCGGCAGCGGGCTCGAGTAGACGACGCTCGTCGTCACCGCGCCGAGGCCGGCGATGCGCCCCGTGACCTCCTCCAGGTGCCGCATCGAGCGGGTCAGCACCTTGAGCACGAAACAGTCCTCGCCGGTCACGTGGTGCGCCTCGATGATCTCCGGGGTCGTGTCCAGCAGCGCGTGGAACGGCTTGTAGTTCCCCGTCGGATAGCGGAGCCGGACGAACGCCATGACGCCGAGCCCGAGCTTCTCCGGGTCGAGCGCGGCCCGGTAGCCGGCGATGACGCCGGCCTCCTCGAGGCGGCGCACGCGCTCGGCGACGGCGCTGGGCGACATGGCGACGGCGCGGGCCAGTTCCGCGTACGAAGCGCGCCCGTCCTGCTGCAACTCGGCCAGCAGTCGCTCGTCGGTGCGGTCGATCGGGGGATCAACGGTCATGCCGCCAAGCTACCGGGGAAACCACGGCGGAGTGACCCGCACACCGCGCGGAGGCCGTGTTGTGGCCGCGATGACGCTCCTACTGTTCTCGTCATGCGTACACCTGTGGAGATCTTCGCCGAACGACTGGCCACCCAGACCGACGTGTCGGATGTGCGGCAAGCCTCGGCCGACGCGTTCGTGCTGGTCGACTCGCGGTCCCGGGCGGCCTGGGACCAGGGTCGTCTGCCCGGCGCCGTGCACCTGCCGACGGCGGACATCGGGGTGCGGGCCGCCGAGCTGGTCGAGGCCGGCCGGCCCGTCGTCACGTACTGCTGGGGTCCGGGATGCAACGGCGCGACCCGGGCGGCGCTGGCGTTCGCCCGGCTCGGCTACGAGGTGCGGGAGATGCTCGGCGGCGTCGAGTACTGGGTCCGGGAGGGCTTCCCGCTCGTGACCGCGGACGGCGAGGTCACCCGGCAGCCGGACCCGTTGACCGCCCCCGCCACGGCGGAATGCGGCTGCTGATGAGATAAAGGGGTCGCGACGAGAGCGGGGAGACGAGAGTGGCGATCACCGAGCAGGTCCGGGTCTACGTGCCGGCGACCGTGCCGATGCTGGCGGTGCTGCGGGAGACCGGGCAGCTCGGCGATGGGGTGACCGGCGCGCATGCCGTCACCCCGGCGCTGCGCGAGTGGTACGCGGAGGGTGACGAGGAGGAGCTCGAGTACGTGGCCTTCACCCGGGCCGCGCAGGGCGCCCTCCAGCTGCTCCGGCGCGACCCGCAGGCGCCGCGCCGCCGCGTGGTGGTCTCCGCCGACGTGCCCGCGGGCTCGCTGGTGCGGCAGGACACTGAGCTCGGGTCGAGCGCGGTCCGGCTGTCGCACCCGCTCTCGATCAAGGCGGTCGCCGCGATCCATGTGGACGGCACCGACGCGGCGGGCGCGGTCGGCGCGGCTGCCGGGGTGGTCGAGGAGGCGCTGGCCGGCGACCCCGACGCGCAGTTCACGGTCGACGGTGCGGAGGATCACGAGCTCGAGTGGTACGTGGTCAGTGAGCTCGATCAGCTGATCTGACCGGCCGCGGTCAGGCCTCCTTGCGGGGCGCGACGCGGGCCGGCTCGGTGTCCTCGACCCGGGCCTCACGCCCGGCAGTGCCTTCCGCTCGTCCCTTACGCGCTGCTTCGCCGGCGTCCGTCGCCGGCTGCGCGGGCTCGTCGTCTTCCGCCCGGGCCGCCCGCTCGATCTCGTCGGGGTCGGTGGGCCGGTCCCCGGCGGGCTCCACGGTGGCCGTCTCGGCCTCCGGCCCGGCGGGGCGGCCCGACCCCGCGACGGCTCGGCTGCGGGCGTTGGCGCGGCCCGCGGAGGCCGACTCCGGTGCGGGAGCCTCGTCGGCCGGGGCCTTGAGGGTGCGGCCCACGACCAGCATCGCGGTGAACGCGCCGACGAAGAGGACCATCAGGCCGTTGTTGAGCCGCGTGTCACTGAGGAGCTGCTGCACGGCGGTGTCGAGCGGGCTGACCCGGCCGGCGAGGTCGAGCACGCGGGCGCCCGCCGTGCGGGTGAGCAGCTCGGCCACGATGAGCAGCAGGCCCGGGCCGCCGCCGGCCAGGGCGTAGAACGGCCAGCGGACGTCCGTGCCGCTGCGGGCGCGGGCGCGGCGCAGCAGCCAGTAGGTGAGCAGGCCTGAGGCGAGACCACTGAGCAGGCCCTGCGCATAGCCCCAGTAGCCGGCCGCGTCGGCCTGCGAGCGCGAGGTGTCGCCGGCGCCGAAGACCGGCAGCAGGTCGTCCTGGAGGAACGCGAGCACGACCCCGACCAGGAACACCACGATCGACGCCCAGCAGACGGCGGCCAGCACGCGCGGATAGCGGAACCCGGCCAGGGCGCCGCCGATGGTGGCCGCCGCGGCGACCGTGCCACCGACCACCGCATAGATCCAGCCCTCGGTGTTGATCGAGATGATGGCGAGCGCGCCCGCCAGGCCCGCGGCCAGGCCGGTTGCGGCCGAGACCGCGAAGCGGACCGTGGCGCCGAGCTCGCGGCGCCGGGAGATCGCGGCGAGCACGGCCAGCGCGATCGTGGCGCCGCCGATCAGGCTCGCCGACACCGCGCCGGGCATCGCGTAGGCAGTGGAGACGACCTCCAGCTCGGCCTGCTCGTTGCCGGTGATCGTGGCCCGGGCGGAGAACAGCATCGCCGCCGCCCACGCGAGCCCGACCAGGGCCAGCACGAGCCCCGCCGATGTCGCCCGCTCCGGGGCCTGCCGCCCCGCGCCGGCCCCGATGACCTCGCTGTCCGCCTCGCTCATGGCCCACAGCGTATCGGGGGCACGCGGCGGGCCCGCGGGCCCGGGGCCGGGTCATCACCTGGTGCGAAGCGGGCCGCCCCGGCTGGCGTGCGGACGGTGCGATTGCTCCAACAACGACAAACCGGCCGGATCGGTCGCCGGTGCCGTGGCCTGCGAATATCCCGGCTTGCGCCGATTGTCTGCTGTGTGGGTGAAAGTCGTTTCTTCATTTTTGCGCGGGCCCGCGATCCGTGGCCTTTGGCGCGGTAACGGACCTCGAGCGCCGTCTGACCGTTTCCGTGAGCCATGATACCCGCTGAGACCCTCGCTCACCGGCTAAAACGCCCGGTGCGGACGCTCGTGGTCGGACTGTCTGTGCGGGACAGTCGTTTGTGGAGACGCAAATTGGACGGATCGGGCGAAATCCTGGACGCCGGAGAAACAAAGTGGCAGCTTAGAAGGCATGCCCGACTCTGAAATCAACCCTACGGCTGCCGCTCTGCTCGGCCTGCTCCACGACGGGCCGATGACCGGCGGACAGCTCATGGCGGCTGCCGAACGCCGTCTCGGGCCCTACTGGTCGATGACGCGGAGCCAGGTCTACCGCGAACTGCCGGTCCTCGCCGAGATGGGTTTCGTCCGGCTCGGCAAGCCCGGGCCTCGGTCCAGCCAGCCCTATGCCATCACCGCCGCCGGCAAGCGCGCCTTCAGCCGGTGGCTCGCCGATTCGCCCGGCCGTGACGCGATCCGCAACCCGGTCGCGCTGCGCGTGGCGTTCGGCCAGCAGCACGCCGGTGGTCAGCTCAAGACGCTCTACACCGGCGCCAACGAGTTCCATTCCGAGGCCCTCGCCATGGCGCGTGAGCAGGCCAAGGAGGCCAAGAAGGCCGGCGATCAGTACGGTGCCGCGGCGCTCGAGTTCGCCGTCGCCTATCACAAGGCGGCGCTGAGCTGGCTCAAGACCGCGCCCGCGGAGTGACAAGAACTGCGACGTAGCACGGGCCGCCCGGTCCGCTGAACGGCCGGGCGGCGTATTCTCGGTAGTCGTGAGTGCAGCCGACTTCCCTGACCAGCTCAAGGCGCTCGACGCCACCCTGCGCAACATCGAGAACGTGCTCGACCTCGACAAGCTGCGCCGGGACCGCGCGGAGCTCGAGGAGCAGGCCTCCGCCCCCGACCTCTGGGACGACCAGGCGCGGGCCCAGGAGGTCAACTCCCGGCTGTCGTACGTCGCCGGTGAGATCACGAAGATGGAGAAGCTCCGCGGCCGCCTGGACGACGCGGGCCTGCTGCTGGAGATGGCGGAGGCCGAGGGCGACGCCGGTTCGGTCGACGAGGTCGGCGCCGAGCTCGTGAAGCTGCACAAGGCCATCGATGACATGGAGGTCCGCACCCTCCTCTCCGGCGAATACGACTCCCGTGAGGCCGTCGTGGCCATCCGGGCCGGTGCCGGCGGCGTCGACGCGGCGGACTTCGCCGAGACGCTGCTCCGGATGTACCTGCGCTGGGCGGAGCGGCACGGCTACCCCACCGAGGTCTACGACACGTCGTACGCGGAGGAGGCGGGCCTCAAGTCCGCGACGTTCGCGGTCAAGGTCCCGTACGCGTTCGGCACCCTCAGCGTCGAGTCCGGCACCCACCGGCTGGTCCGGATCAGCCCCTTCGACAACCAGGGCCGCCGCCAGACGAGCTTCGCCAGTGTCGAGGTGCTGCCGTTCGTCGAACAGACCGACCACATCGACATCCCGGACAACGAGCTGCGCATCGACGTCTACCGTTCGTCAGGTCCCGGTGGACAGAGCGTCAACACGACCGACTCGGCGGTGCGGCTGACGCACATTCCGACCGGCATCGTCGTGACCTGCCAGAACGAGAAGTCGCAGCTGCAGAACAAGGCTTCCGCGCTGCGCGTGCTCCAGGCCCGCCTGCTCGAGCGCAAGCGCCAGGAGGATGAGGCCAAGATGGCCGGCCTCAAGCAGGACACCACCGGTTCGTGGGGTGACCAGATGCGGTCGTACGTCCTGCACCCGTACCAGATGGTGAAGGATCTGCGTACCGAGGAGGAGACGGGCAATCCGTCCTCCGTCTTCGACGGCGAGATCGACGATTTCATTCAGGCGGGCATCCGCTGGCGCAAACAGTCCCAGCTCACCAGCTAGCCCCGCCTGCGGTTTCGGTCGTCCGGCCGCCGACCGCAGGCCGACGGCCCCCCGGCGGTGGGCCGTCCGGCCGGGTGGGAAGCGACCGGGCGGGGGAGACCCGGCGGGGCCGCCCCGCAGTCACCCTCCGGTGTCGGTGAGTGGCTGTCGACACGCCGCCCCAACGATGCGTCAGACGGTGCACACCGTGCGTCGAGCAGCGCGGCAATCGTGGTCGCCGGTGTGCAAAAGACGGTGACCGCCGGGCTTGGCGAATTCGTTACACCGCGTAGACTCTCCACCCGTGATTCAGCTCGAGAACGTGACGAAGACGTACCCGAAGGCGTCTCGGCCGTCGCTGGACGATGTCAGCGTCGGTATCGAGAAGGGCGAGTTCGTCTTCTTCATCGGCCCCTCCGGTTCCGGCAAGTCGACCATCATCAAGCTGCTGCTGCACGAGGTCGCCCCCACCCGCGGCAAGGTCGTCGTGAACTCCAAGGACGTCACCACCCTGAGGTCCTGGAAGGTTCCGCACTTCCGCCGCTCGATCGGTTGCGTGTTCCAGGACTTCCGGCTGCTGCCGAACCGCACCGCGTACGAGAACGTCGCCTTCGCCCTCGAGGTGATCGGCAAGACCAAGGCGGTGGCCCGCCGGGTCGTGCCCGAGGTCCTCGAGCTGGTCGGCCTGGGCGGCAAGGAGCACCGCTACCCGCACGAGCTCTCCGGTGGTGAGCAGCAGCGTGTCGCGGTGGCGCGGGCCTTCGTCAACCGGCCGCTGATCCTGCTGGCCGACGAGCCCACGGGCAACCTCGACCCGGACACCTCCATCGAGATCATGCGTCTGCTGGACCGGATCAACCGCACCGGCACCACGGTCGTGATGGTCACGCACGACTCCAACATCGTCAACCAGATGCGCCGCCGGGTCATCGAGATCGAGAGCGGCCGCATCGTCCGCGACCAGGCTCGCGGCGTCTACGGCTGACACCGGGCTCCACCCACGCACGGAGGATCGCCCACCGGACCGGTGAGCGAACCTCAATCCCCGAGCAACGAACGCGGAGTCCCGGAAGGAACCCCCGATGCGTTTCAAGTACGTCCTCAACGAGGTGCTGGTCGGTCTGTGGCGCAACGTCACGATGACCATCGCCATGATCATCACCATGTCGGTGTCGCTCACCATGCTCGGCGCCAGCGTGCTGATGTACATGCAGGTCGACCAGATGGAGGAGTATTACTACGGGTCGATCGAGGTCTCGGTCTTCCTGCGCGAGGACGTGACGGACGCACAGCGCGCCGCGATCAACCAGGCGATCGAGCAGAGCACCCTCGTCTCCGAGAAGGAGTACGAGAGCCGGGAAGACGCGTTCAAGAAGTTCCAGGAGCTGTGGGCCGACTCGCCGGACTTCGTGAAGTCGGTCCGCCCGGACGCGCTGCCGGAGTCCTACCGGGTCAAGCTCTCCGACCCGACGAAATACCAGACGTTCGTCGACGGCATCAAGGACCAGGCCGGCATTCAGACGATCGTCGACCAGCGCGAGCTGCTCGACAAGGTGTTCAACATCTTCAACTCGATCCAGCTCTTCGCCCTGGTCGTGGCCGCCTTCATGGCCCTCGCGGCGCTGTTGCTGGTCGGCAACACGATCCAGGTCGCGGCGTACAGCAAGCGCCGTGAGGTCGCGGTCATGAAGCTCGTCGGCGCGTCCAACTGGTTCATCCAGGCGCCGTTCGTGCTCGAGGCGGTGGTGGCCGGCCTGATCGGCGCGATCCTCGGCTTCGTGTTCCTGTTCGTCAGCAAGGTGGTGCTGCTCGACGGCCGGCTCGAGGCGCTCACCAACGTGCTGACCCCCATTCCGACCAGCAACGTCTGGCTGATGCTGCCGCTGCTCGCCGGCGTCGGCGCGGGTGTCAGCGCCATCACCGGCTGGGTCACCCTGCGCTTCTACCTCAAGGTCTGAGCGAATCACCCGTCGAACGCCGCGCCTCCCTTCCCGGGAGGCGCGGCGTTCGTGGGTTGTGGGCGGTTTCGCCGGATAGTCCCGGAGAGTCGGAGTATGGTGACTCTCCGTGGGGTCACCTCGTCGCCGACACAGCCGGTTCCGTGCCGCACTGGCCTACTGTCTGAGCGTGTGCTGCCTGACGGCGGTCGCGCTGGCAGCGCCCGGTGCCGCGTCCGCGGACCCGTCGCCCGGCGATGCGCGCCGCGCGAGCAAGGCGGTCGACCGGGCCGAGGCGATTCTCGAGGACGCTACCGTCACAGCCCGTAACGCCGCGCGCCGGTTGGAGGCGGCCACCGCCGCCCTGCCCGCGGCGCGCGAGAAGGTGGCGGTCTCCCGGGGCGTGGTCGTGGCCGCCTCCGTGCAGGCCTCCACGGCCCGCCGCAAGGCCGATGCGGCCCGCGCCGCGTACGAGAAGACCGCCAAAGCCTTCGGTGACGCCCAGAGCGAGGTGGACCGCGGCCGTGACCGGGTCGACGAGATCGCGGCGGCCAGCTACGTGGGTGGCAACTTCGCCACGGTCAACGTCCTGGTCGGCGCGCAGGGGCCGCGGGACGCGATGGACCGGCTCGGGCTCGTGGGGCAGGTCATGCGGAGCCAGCAGGACGACATCGACGAGCTGATGGGAGCGCGCCGCGCCGCGCGTACGGCCCAGGACAAGGCGGGCCTGGCCCGGCGCACCGCGGAGGAGGCCGAGCGGGAGGCCGCGGACAAGCTGCGGGCCGCGAAGGATGCGCAGGCAGCCGCCGTCCGGGCCCGGCAGGCCGTGATCGACCTCGCCGAGAGCCGTGCGGAGGCCCTGCGGGTCGCGCGCTCGCAGCGCACCGCTGTCCTCGCGAAGTACGAGGAGGCCAAGGCGCAGGAGGCGCGCATCCAGGACGCCCTGCGCGGCTGGGACGAGCGCAACGGCACGGTCAGCTCGTATGCGGGCGGCGACCTGCTGATGCCCGTGCACGGCTGGAAGACGAGCGACTTCGGCTCCCGCTACGACCCGTACTACCACGTGTGGCAGCTGCACGCCGGCACGGACATCGCGGCGGCGGGCGGCACCCCGATCTATGCGGCGGCCTCCGGGCGGGTGATCCAGGCCGGATGGGCGGGCGGCTACGGCAACTACACGTGCGTCAGCCACGGCTCGGGCTTCTCCACCTGCTACGGCCACCAGTCGAAGATCCTGGTCGGCACGGGGGAGTACGTCCGCCGCGGCGAGCTGATCGGCCGGGTCGGCACCACCGGCGCCTCGACCGGGTACCACCTGCATTTCGAGACGCGGCTGCACGGCGTACCGAAGAATCCCTTGAATTATCTGCCGTCGTGCCTCTGCTGAGCCGCGCGATAGGATGAAAGGGTCCGGCCTCCGCCGGACCCTTTCTGTGTCTGGAGGGTTGACGATGCCGCGCGAACAGGGGCGCAAGGTCGTGGCCTCGAACCGCAAGGCTCGCCACGACTACTCGATCCTCGACACCTACGAAGCGGGCATGCAGCTGACCGGCACCGAGGTCAAGTCGCTGCGCATGGGCCGGGCGTCGCTGGTCGACGCGTTCGGGCACGAGAACCAGGGCGAGATCTTCCTGCACGGGATGCACATCCCCGAGTACACGCAGGGCACCTGGACCAACCACGAGCCGCGCCGCACCCGCAAGCTTCTCCTGCACCGCGAGGAGATCGCGAAGATGATGGGCAAGCTGCGCGACGACGGTGTGACGCTGGTTCCGCTGCAGGTCTACTTCGAGAACGGGTACGCGAAGGTCGAGATCGGCCTGGCCAAGGGCAAGAAGGCGTACGACAAGCGGCACGACCTCGCCACCAGGGACGCCAACAAGGAGATCCAGAAGGCGCTGGGCCGCCGGAGCAAGGGCCGGGACTGACAGGTAACCTCGCCGCGGTTCCATTGAGGTCTGTGGCTCCCGCCCCCTCACTCTTGCGCCGAAGGGATCGCCGTTGAGCGGCAAGCCGAAAGTGATTCGCCTCCGCCTGCCTCGTTACACCCTGATCGTCGCGGCGGCGACGCTGCTTGTGACCATGGTCGCCTGGGTCGCGGTCCGCAGCGTCGGACCCACCAAGGAGCAGACGCCGACGATCGTTGTGCCGAAGACCACATCATCGGTTGTTCCCGCCGCGGCGGTGGGCGCCTCCCTCGCCGCGGTCCCCCCGTCGACGTCGGTCTCCCTGGCGGCGGCCGCGAGCGAGGCGTCCCTGTCACCCTCGGCCTCCCCGTCGGCAACCCCCTCGCGCTCGGCCTCCGCGACCCCGTCGCCGGCCGCCCCCTCGTCGGCCGCCCCGTCGCGCACCCCGGTCACCCCGTCGTCGCCCGCGCCCGCCCCCGCGCGTGCCGTCCTGGACGCCCAGTACTCGACCGGGGCCAGCTGGGACCGTGGCTTCATCGGCGGGGTCCGGGTGACCAACGAAGGCACCACGACGGCCGACTGGACCGTCAAGGTGACCTTCCCCGCCACCGCCGGCGTCGAAGTGACCGGCGCCTGGAACGCCCGCCTCGGCGGTTCCGGCAACTCCGTGACCTTCTCGGGCGGACCGCTGGCGCCGGGCGCGTCGGCGTCGTTCGGGTTCACCGCCGACAAGGACACGAAGCGCCGGGTGAGCCCGTCCTCCTGCACCGTCACGGGTACCCCCATACCGGAATGAACTTTCCCGGGGGACGCGTTAGTCTTGTAGCAGCCACCGCGGTACACGCGGCGGCCTACGAGGGGGTGACTGGTTTCGACTTCGTACGTGGAGACAGGGGAAGCGAGCCGAGGAAGCCGACGTCGTCTCGAGAATCGGTCGTCGGAAACCAATAAGCGCCGATAACAAGCGCTCTTCGTTCGCTCTCGCCGCCTGAGGCGAGTAGCGAACGTGTCGGACTGAGCACACCTCCGGCTCAGAACTCCGGCATCAGCTAGGAGGTTGGCCAACAGGTCCCGGTCGCGGGGACCTTGCGGCGAGATCAATCAGCGACTGGGCCCGTCACACCAACTTGCTCACGTGAGCGGTGGGGCCGAGTAGAGACATAGTGAGCTGCGCTCGGAGAAGCCCTGACAAAACAACGAAGGACCCGGGTTCGATTCCCGGCACCTCCACAGCCTGGCAGCCCCCTGTTCGCGGAAAGCGCGAACCGGGGGCTGTTTCGGTATTTTGCTCCGGGGGCCGAGCCCCCGGACGCCCCGCGGTGCGGTGGGCGCGGTGCGCGGGATGGTTGCGGTCACCCCTCCCGTGG
>CAKUMG010000093.1 GCA_934667465.1 uncultured Actinoplanes sp.
TCCGGACCATGCTGCACGACCGCCGGGTGCTGCTGGTGCTCGACGACGTGTACGACGAGGCGCAGGTCCGCCCGCTGCTGCCGGCCGGCGCGTCGGCGGTGGTGCTGATGACCGCCCGGCGGCCGCTGAGCGGGCTCGACGCCGCGGAGCGGATCCGGCTCGACGTGCTCCCCCACCATCAGGCGTGGGAGATGCTGGCCACCTCGGCCGGACAGCGCCGGGTCACCGCGGACCCGGCGGCCATCGACGAGCTGGTCCGGGTGTGCGGGCAGTGGCCCCTGGCGCTGCGGGTCGCGGGCAACCGGCTCGCCAGCCGGCCGGCGTGGGGCATCCGTTACCTGCTGGACCGGCTCCGCGACCAGCGCCGGCGGCTCGCGCTGCTGCACGCCGGCGACCTCGACCTGCGGGCCGCGTTCACGGAGTCCTACCGGCAGCTGCCGCCCGCCACCGCCACGGTCTTCCGCAGCGCCGCCGCCATCCCGGGCTACGACTTCGGCGCCGCCCAGGCAGCCGCCGCGGCCGGAACCGGCGAGGAGGAGGCAGCGGCCGCCTGCGAGGAGCTCGTCGACGCCGGGTTGCTCCGCCAGGTCACCGCCGACCGCTACAGCTTCCACGAGCTGGTCCGCTCGTTCGCCGCCCAGTGCCCGCAGACCGACTCCCGCCCCGTCACCGCCTGACCCCGCCAAGGACCCCACACGCGGCACCGCCCGACCACCGCACGCCCGCCTACGCCGCCCCGCGCAACACCCGACCACCATGGGCCCGGCAACGCCGCCCCGCGCAACACCCGACCACCGTGGGCCCGGCAACGCCGCCCCGCGCAACACCCGACCACCGCGGGCCTGGCAGGCGGCGCGGGGGCGGTCAGCGCGTCGCGCGGACGACGAAGGTCTTGACCGCGGCCGGGATCATCGGCGCCGGCTGGACGTCGACGGTGAAGCCGCGCCCCGCCAGCAGCGTGCGGATCGCCGCGAGCCGCCCGCCCAGGTCCTGCGCCTCGAGCACCACGTGCTGGATCAGCGGCCAGTGCTCGTCGTCGATGCCGCGGAGCACGTCGAGCTCGGCGCCCTCCACGTCGATCTTGAGCAGGTCGACGTCGCGGCCCGCGGCCAGGAAGGTGGAGAGGCGGTGCACCTCGGCGGCGACCGGGTGGCCGGTCAGCCCCCGGACGACCTGCTCCGGCGGCTCGAACTCGACCATGACCGACCGCTGCAGCTCCTTCTCCTCCGGGTAGCGCGTGGAGTTGCCGGGCAGCAGGGGGTAGAACGTGAACTCGACCCGTTCCTCGTGCTCGGCGCCCAGCGCGCACTCCTCGATGCGCACGTCGGCGAAACCGTGCAGGTCGGCGTTGCGGCGCAGCGCCTTCAACGTCTCGGGCATCGGCTCGAACGCGAGGATCTCGGCCCGCGGCCGCTGCTGCCGGATGAAGTAGGAGAACAACCCGATGTTGGCGCCGACGTCCACGATGAACGCCTCCTCCGGCAGCGCCAGCCCGGAGTAGCAGCCATGCTCGAAGATCTCTTCGTAGACCCAGCGCGCCTCGGACTCGCTCGGCGCCCAAAAGGACAGCCCAGAACCCAGCCCGGGACCCAGCTCGACGCGACGAAGTGTGCTCACAGTCTCCTCCAAGAGAGAGCGGTGTACGCGGCACCCACCAGCCAGCCGGCGACGATCGCCCAGAGGATGCCGTCGACGCCCCACCAGACGCCGAACAGGTACGACAGGGGCAGCCGGACGACGACGAACGACAGGATCGTGCAGATCAGCGGCACCACCGGCCGGCCGATGCCGGTCAGCCAGCCGTGCGCCACGACCATCACGGTGTAGGACACGAGGAACGGCCCGGTGATCTCGAGGTAGCGGACGATCACCTCCTGGGTCGCCGGGTCACCGCCGAACGCGGCCGCGATCGCCGTGCGGCCCAGCAGCATGCCGGCGGAGACGACGGCGGTCAGCGCGACGGTGAGGCCGAGCGTCTGCCGTACGCCGTCGCGGATCCGGTCGGCCCGCCCCGCCCCCCGGTTCTGCGCCACGAACGTCATGAGCGCGCCGGACAGATTGAGGAACACCAGGCCCAGGAACAGCTCCAGCCGGGCCACGACCGTGACCGCCGCGAGCGCCACCTCCCCGTACGGCGTGACGATCGCGACCAGGGCGAGCACCCCGAGCCCGATCAGCAGCTGCTGGGTCCCCATCGGCAGGCCGAGCCGCAGCGTCTTGCGCAGCTCCTCGCCGAGCCCGTTCGCCGGGACCGCGGCCGGCCGCCAGATGCGGCGCACCTGCCCCAGCGCGACGCCGAGCCCGATCAGGTTGGCGACCCCGGTCGCGACCGCCGCGCCCACGATCCCCTGCCCCAGCGGGCCGACGAACCACCACACCAGGGCGGCGTTGAGCACGCTGGTCAGTATCGTGACCGACATCGCCGAGCCGGGGTCGCCGAGCCCGCGCTGCACCGCCGTGACGGCGCCGAGCCCGAAGACGGCCGGCAGCCCGGCGGCGAGCGCGATCAGGAACCGCCGGGAGTCGGCGGCGACCGGCTCCGGCACGCCGATGAGCTGCAGCAGCGGGCCGGCGAGCAGCAGGGTCAGCACCAGGCACGCGGCCGACCAGGCCGCCGTGAGCAGGATCAGCCCGTACGCGACGTGGCGGTCCGGGGCGGCGCCCGCGCCCACCCGGTGCCCCAGCCGCACCGCGCAGGCCGTCGCGATGCCGATGAACACGGCGTTGAGCAAGGTGAACAGGGGCTGGCTGGCGCCCACGGCGGCCAGCCCCGGCATGCCCAGGTGCTGCCCGACGATGGCGCTGTCGACGAGCAGGTAGCCCTGCTGGGCGAGGTTGGCGACGCCGAGGGGGAGGCCGAACCGGACGATGCCCGCCAGGACCGGCCCCCGCGTCAGGTCGTTCACCCCGCCGCCACCGGTTCCCGGTCATCGGCCCCCGTGCCCTCTCCCGGGCCGCCGTCCCCGGGGACGGGATCCCCGGGGAGGAGGTCGCCGGGCTCGTGGGTCTCGTCGAGGAAGCGCGCGACCCCGGCCACGTTGCGCTCGGTCAGCAGGTCGATCGCGTCGAACGGCGTGCCCAGGCAGGCGCTGATGTGGTTGGCCACGGTGAGCGCGGAGACGGAGTCGGCGCCCATGTCGCGGAAGTCGGCGGTCACGTCGACCGTGGCGAAGCCGAAGGCGTGCGCGACGCAGCGGCCCACCATCCACTCCCGGTCGGTGTAGGCGCCGCCGGGGCGCCCGGTGAGCTCGACAGTGGTCGCGGCGACGGCTTCCCGGATGCGGCCGGTCGCCTGCCGGGCACGCTCCTCCAGGGCGGCCATGCCCCGGTCGATCCGCTCGCGGATGGCGGGCTCGATGGCGAGCGGGTAGCGGGTGATGAAGTGCATCAGCTCGTGGCCGTAGTTGATCTCCCCAGCGAAGATCCGCCGGCGCCGCGAGCGGAGGCCGGCATCGACCAGGGCGGTGCCTTGCGCGGTCCGGATCGCCTTGAACGACATGTCCTGGCCGATGCCGTAGTCGACGGCCATGCCGATCTCCTTCCACGCGACCCAGTCGATGGCCAACACGTGGCAGGCCGGGTCGGTGTTGGCCATGGCGAGGTTGTCCAGATAGAAGTTGGCGGCCGCGTAGTCCGACTGCCCGATCGCCGGCATGCTGGCCGCGACCGACGACAGGTGCAGCACGAAGTCGGGCCGGTCGCCGGCGGTGAGCCGGTCGAGCAGGAACGCGCCGTGCATCTTGGGGCGCAGCACCGCCTCGAACTGCCCGACCTCCTGGTCGACGACCGGGTTGGTGCCCGGCACGCCGGCCGCGTGCACGATGCCGTCGAGCCGGCCGTGCCGCTGCCGGATGCCCGCGACGACGGCCGCGATCTGCTCCGGGTCGGCGACGTCCACGGCCGCCACGGTCACCGCCGCGCCGAGGGCGGTCATCTCGCGGACGGCGCGGATCCGGCCGGCCGTCGCACCGGCGGGGTCGGCGGCGAGCACGGCCTCCCACTCCGGCTCGGGCGGCAGGCCGGTGCGGCTGAGCAGGGTGAGGTGCACGTCCGGCTGGGCCGCCGCGAACGAGCGGGCGATGGCCAGGCCGAGCGAGCCGGTGCCGCCGGTGATCAGGTAGGCGCCGCCCGAGCGCAGGTAGGGCCGGCTGTGCCCGGGCTCCTCCACCTCGGGCAGCTCGGCGAAGTATTCGTGGTGGCGGGTCCCGCCGCGCAGCACGAAGATGCCGGGGTCGGTGCAGAGCAGCTCGTCGCGCAGCCGGTCGGCCGGCACCTCGTCGTCCACGTCGGCCACCCGGACCGTCAGGTACGGGTATTCGCGCGCGATCGATTTCGCCAGCCCCACGAGCGAGCCGTTCTCGGTCACCACGCCCGGCTCCCCCTGCTCCACCGCGACCGCCCGCCGGGTGACCGCCGTGACCGTGAGCCGCCCGCCGGCCGCCATCAGCGCCTTGCCGAGCATCAGCAGCGACGACAGGTTCTTGTGCACCCGGGCGTCGAACGTGGCCAGGTCCCCGGCGGCGCCGGTCTCGAACGCGAGCGCGTGGACGACATGCGTGTATTCCTGGTCCACGGCGTCGTCGGCGAGCCGCTCGAAGTCGTCCTCGTCGAGCCGGAAGTCCTCGCCGAGCCGCAGCACCGTGGCGTCCGCGGGCAACGCGGCGGCGAGGGCCCGGTCGGCGCCGCACCCCGGGTCGACGAGCGCGAGCACCTTGGCGCCCGCCACGGGGGCCGGGGCGGGATCGGTGGGCGCGAACCCGACCTCGTGCGTGGCGGTGTAGGACACCTGCTCCTCGCGCCCGCCGCCCCAGCGCGCCGCCCAGTCGGCGGGCCAGTCGATCCAGCAGCGCTGCTCGTCGAACTCGTAGCCGGGGAGCGTGACGATGCGCGGGCGGTCCGGCCCGTACGGCGCGAGCAGGTCCACCTCCTTGCCGGCCAGGTAGTCGTCGCGCAGGGCGGAGGACGGGCCGGTCGCCGGGGCGCCGTCGGCGTGCGCGGCGAGCTGGGCGCGGAGCTCCGCGAGGTCCCGGACGAGGAACGCGATTCGCTGCCGGTGGCCGGCCCGCGAGACGTTGGTGGTCCAGCAGATGTCGGCGAGCGACTTGCCCGCCGCCGGGCCGTCGCCGAGCCAGTCGAGATAGCGGTCGACGAGGCGGCGCAGGGAGTTCTCGGTGCGGGCGCTCAGCGTGAACAGGTGCGGGCCGGTGCTCACGGTCGCGGGCGGCGCCGCGTATTCCTCGAGGACCACGTGCGAGTTGGTGCCGCCGAGGCCGAACGCGCTCACCCCGGCCCGGCGCGGGGTCGCACCCTCCGGCCACGGCCGCGCCGCGTCCGGCAGATAAATCGGGGCGTTGGCGAAGTCGAGCCGCGGGTTGGGGGTGGTGAGGCCGGCCAGCGGCGGCAGCTCCCGCTCGCGCAGGGTCAGGACGGTCTTGATCAGGCCGACGACGCCGGAGCCCTCGAACAGGTGCCCGATGTTGGCCTTGACCGTGCCGGCCGCGCAGATGCCGGTGGCTTCGGTGTGCTCGCGGAACGCCCGCTGCAGCCCGTCGAACTCGATGGGATCGCCGACCCGCGTGGCGGTGCCGTGCGCCTCGAGATAGCCGATGGTCTCCGGCTGCACGCCCGCCCGCTCCCAGGCGGCGAGCAGCAGCCGGGCCTGGGCCGCGGCGTCCGGGGTGGTCATGCTGTCGGAGTGCCCGTCGTGGTTGACGGCGCTGCCCTTGATGACGGCGTGGATCTGGTCGCCGTCGGCCACCGCCCTATCGAGCAGCTTGAGCACCACGACGCCGGAACCCTCGCCGTAGCCCGTGCCGTCGGCGTCCGCGTCGAAGGTGCGGGTCATGCCGTCGGACGACTCGATGCCGATCCGGGTGTTGGGGTGCCGCACCGGGGCGAGCACGATCCGGGAGCCGGCCACCACCGCCATCTCGCAGTCGCCGGCCCGCAGCGCATTGCCGGCCAGGTGGACCGCGACCAGCGAGGCCGAGCAGGCGCTGTCGACGACCATGCTGGGTCCGCGCAGATCCATCAGGTAGGACAGCCGGTTGGCCAGCATCGTGGTGATGTTGCCGGTCAGGCCGAGCTGGGTCAGCGTCGGGTCGATCCGGCAGCAGTACTCGAGGTAGGACGAGCCCGGGTTCGCGGCGAAGCCGACGTAGACGCCGGTGCGCGAGCCGGCCACGCGGTCGCCGGTGTAGCCGGCGTCCTCGAGCGCGAGATACATGGTGCGCAGGATGAGCCGCTGGTGCGGGTCGGCCACGCTCGCCTGCTTCGGCGTCATCTGGAAGAACTCGGGGTCGAAGGAGTCGACCCGGTCCAGATAGGAGCCGTCGTGGAAGGCGATCGAGCGCTCGGTCCACTCGGTGATCGCGGAGTCGCGCTGGTATTCGACGTAGCCCTCGATGTCGTCCCGGCGGTGCGCCGGGAACGGCCGGGTCAGGGTGCGGCCGGTGCGGATGATCTGCCAGAAGTCGTGGAGGCTGCGCGCCTCCGGGACCTCCACGGACATACCGATGATCGCGATGTCGTGCGCCATGGCTACCTCGCCGTTCGGATCTGGCTCATGAGGGTGGTCAGGGTGGTGCCGTTCACCTCGTCGACGTCCGTGACACCGGCGGCGCGCAGGGCCTGGACCGTGCGCACCCACTCGACGGGCTCGGCGATCTGCCGGCTCAGCAGCTCGGCGGCCCGGGCCGGGTCGAAGACGTCGGCGGTGACGCTGGACATGACGGGGGTGTCCCCGGCCGCGAACGGCACGTCGGCGAGCACGCGGGCGAACTCCTCGCGCACCGGCGCCATCAGCGGGGTGTGGAACGGGCCGCTCACCGCGAGCGGGGTGACCTTGCCCGCGCCGGCCTCCCGGACGGCCTCGATCGCCCGGCGCAGCTCGCCCCGGTCGCCCGCGATCACCACCTGCCGGTCGGAGTTGCGGTTGGCCACGTGCACCCGTCGCAGGCCGGCGCCGCGCAGCGTGCCCTCGACGAGCCGGGCGGGCAGCCCGGTGACCGCCGCCATCGCGCCGCCGGTCACCGCGGCCATCAGCTCGGCCCGCCGGGCGACGAGCCGCAGCCCGGTCATCAGGTCGAGCACGCCCGCGGCCTGCAGGGCGTTGTATTCGCCGAGGCTGTGCCCGGCGAACCAGGCGTAGCGGCCCGGGGTGAGCCGCTCGCGGGCGGCCAGCGCGTTGACGAGATAGACGGCCGGCTGCGCATAGCGGGTGTCGGCCAGCCGGCCGTCCGGGTCGTCGCGGCACAGCTCCGCGACGGACCAGCCCAGCACCTCGTCGGCCTGCGCCACGAGCTCCTTGGCGTCGTCGAACAGCTCGTCGCCCATGCCCCTGCGCTGGACGCCCTGACCGGGGAAGACCAGTCCGATCATGTGTTCCTCCTGCCTGCTGCGGCGAAAGCGGTCATCGGCACGGCATGCCCGGTGTGCCGCAGGCTCTCGCGGGTGAACAGCCGGGCGCCCGGGCCCGGCCCGAAGTCGACGACCTGGTCCGGGCGGCTCGCCGCGACCGCCGTCGTGACGGTGGTGAGCCAGTCGACCGGCCGGCAGATGGACTGCTCCATGAAGCTGCGCCACAGGTCCGGCCGGTCCTGCAGGTTGCGCGGCTCTTCGGCCACGAAGACCGGCAGCGCGAGGCTCTCGCCGCTCACGTCATAGGTCACGGCGCCGCGGTCGGCGTTGATCAGGGCGGTGGCAGGCGCGAGCAGGGTGGAGTGGAACGGCGCGGTGCTGGCCAGGAACGACCAGCGGACCCGGCGCTGCTCGAAGTCGCCGGCGTGAGCGAGCCAGAACCGGGCCAGCCCGTCGGGCGTGCCGGCCAGCACGTGCGAGCGGGCCGAGTTGACGATCGCCAGCTCGACCGGGCCCGCGTCGTGCGCCGCCACCCGCTCGCGCAGCGCGGCCTCGTCGATGCCGAGCACCGAGGCCATCGCGGTCGGCAGCACCCCGGGGGCGGCCGCCCGCTCCTGCCAGGCCCGGACCACCGAGGCGCTCGCCTCGCGCTCCTCGAACACCTGGTGACAGCGCAGCAGGATGGTCGTGGCCAGGCCGATCGAGTCGCGGGCGAACGCCACGAACGCGCGCCGGCCGGCCGGGCGGTGCCCCGCGGCGATCGCCGCCTGCACGCCCATGCTGTGCCCGGCCGCGGCCACCGGCGCCGGCACCGCGCCGGGACCGGGCTGCAGCAGGCAGAGCTGGTAGAGGTGCGCACAGATGCCCTGGACCAACGAGTGCCGCAGGGCCACGGGTGGCAGGGCCGCCCCGGCGAGCAGCTCCCGCAGCGGCAGGCCGCCCGGCAGGTCCCGCCGCCACACGGCCGCGCCGACGTGGTCGAACACGTCCCGGACCGCCTCGGTCGCGGCCCGGAAGAAGCGGGCGTTCTCGGGACGGGCGGCCAGCTCGCGCAGCCGATCGAGGGGCGGGCCGTCGCTGCCGGCCATGCCGTCGAAGATGTAGAGCTGACGGGTCATGCGGGCACGGCCAGGGCGTCGGCGGCGGGCAGGTCGGCTCGCAGGAGACGGGCGGCCTCCTGCTCGCGCAGCCGCACGGCCTGCAGGTCACGGCGCAGGTCGCCGAGCGTCACGTCGCCGGCGCCGCCGTGGTAGCGGGCGGCCTGGTCCTGCAGCAGGGTGATGGCGGCGGCGAGGCGCTCGTAGCGGGCGGCCAGCCGCGGGTCGTGCGTGGTGAGCCGCAGGAACCGCACGAACATGCCGCGCGAGCCCGCGAGCAGCGCGAGGCTGTTGACGCTCGGCGTCTGATAGGTGTGCTCGAAGCGCTCGCGCTCGCCCGGCAGGCTGTCCGCGATCAGGTCGTAGATCTCGAAGCCGTCGCGCCACGCGCCGGCGAACGACCGGTAGCGCGCCACGAACCCGGCGACGTCCGGTTCGCCCGTACGGATCAGAGCCTGGCAGTCCAGGAACCAGCGCTCCGGCTCGCGGGCGTAACCGGCGGCCAGATCGGCCATGGGGATCTCGTAGCGGCGGAACTGGTGGTTGTCGGTGGTGTTGTCGACGATCAGCACCGTCGTGCCGTCCACGCTGATCCCGGCGACCAGGTAGGAGTGCAGCTCGCGGTATTCCGCGGCGACCGTGCCGGTGCGGCGCATGAAGTCGACCCAGTAGCCGAAGTCGGCCCGCGGGGCGTTGAAGAACACCGGCTGATCGCGCGCGACGAACTCCGGCAGGGCGGCGCGCACGTCGTCGAGCTCGAGCTTGGCCAGCTGCGGAGCGTCGTAGCCGAGCAGCGCGAGGTCGTCGGCCACGACGTAGGGCGCCGGGAAGTCCCAGCGGTAGCCGCCGCGCCGGAAGCAGTGCCGGTGGATGGCGAACGTGTCGCCCAGAGCCCCGTACAGCAGGAGATCGCTCCACCGCGTGCGGCTGGCGACCACCGCCAGCAGCTGACCCTTGCGGCAATTGAGATGGTTGGCCCGATCCTGGTTGACGATGCCGTCGACGCCACTGACGGTCAGCACGGGCAACTCCTCTCGCCGCCTGCTTGTCCGATTCGTCAGCGAGCGTAGGAGCGCGGAAGGGGTCACGACCCGGCAGAATGGGCGGCATCCTCACAATGCCGGGCGTCCTGCCGGTGAGCCGGGTAACTGAGAGTCGGCTGGAACGTTTCCCCGGCGACTGGGCGATGTTGATCGTCTATGGCATCATTCCCCGGACGTCGACGCACCGGGGCAGGAGTTCGGGTGGCAAAGAAGCGCAAACGCCGCGCACCGATCTGGACCATGATCGCCGTGACGCTGGGCGGCCTGCTCGTGGTCGCCAGCGGCGGGGTACTGGTCACCAAGGAAGTGGTGCTGGGCAAGTTCGACACGGTGGCCGACACCGACCTGCTCGGCGACGCCGCCGCGGCCGGCGGCAAGGAGGAGAAGTCGGACATCAAGGGTCCGATCAACGTCCTGCTGGTGGGCATCGACCCGCGCGACGACACGACGCCGCCGCTGGCCGACTCGATCCTGATCGCCCACATCCCGGCGAGCATGGACACGGCCTTCATCTTCTCGCTGCCCCGCGACCTGTACGTGGACATCCCGGCCACCGACAACGGGCAGTGGAACGGCGGCCAGGGCAAGATCAACGGCTCGATGAGCGTGGGCAGCATCGTGCCCGGCGGCAAGCCCGACGTGAACAAGGGCTTCAAGCACCTGGTCAAGACGGCCGGCGGGGTCACCGGCGTGGAACTCTTCGACGCCGGCGCGATCGTCAACTTCGGCGGCTTCAAGAGCATCGTCGAGGCGATGGGCGGCGTCACCATGACGCTCGACCAGGACTTCTCCTCCGAGCACCTGCAGCCCAACGGCAAGCCGCGCGAGCGCCTGGCGGAGTGCGCCGACCACAGCTGCCAGCACCCGTACGTCGGGCCGGCCAAGGAGTACAAGAAGGGCACCCACTACTTCAAGGCGTGGGAGGCCCTCGACATCGTCCGGCAGCGCTACACGCTCAAGAACGGCGACTACGACCGGCAGAAGAACCAGCAGCAGTTCATCAAGGGCATCGCCAAGCAGGCGATGAGCAAGGACGTCATGTCCGACCCGGCCAAGCTGGTCAAGCTGATGGACGCGGCGGGCGACTCGCTCACCTTCGCCGGCGGCGGGCACAACATCGCCGACTGGGCCCTCGCCATGCGCAACGTCAACCCGGACAACATGGTCACGATCGACCTGCCGGGCCGGACCCTGATGAACGGCAACCAGTACATCGGCGAGGCCCTGGACCCGTCGACCGACGAGTTCTTCGACGCGCTCGCCAAGAACAAGGTCCAGGACTTCCTGCTCACCCACCCGCAGTTCGTCCGGATGGACTGACGGCCCCAACATGTGGACCGCCGGCCGGGATGCGGAGCGGCGCCGGATCGACGAGCTGATCGGCGCCGCCCGCTCCGGCCGGGGCGGCGCCCTCGTCCTGACCGGCGAGGCCGGCATCGGCAAGAGCACGCTGCTGGAGCACGCGGCACGGGCGGCGGACGGCTTCGAGGTGCTCCGCGCGTCGGGGTCGGAGTTCGAGCAGGAGCTGCCCTACTCCGCGCTGCACCAGCTGTGCCTGCCGCTGCTGGGCCACCTGGGCGAGGTGCCCGAGCGGCATCGCGACGCCCTGCGGGTGGCCTTCGGGCTGGCCGCCGGGACACCCGACCCGTGGGGCACCGGCCTGGCGGTCCTGGGGCTGATGGCGGCGGCCGCCCCGGAACGGCCCCTGCTGTGCCTGGTCGACGACGCGCAGTGGCTGGACGACGCGTCGGCGAAGGTGCTGCACTTCCTGGCCCGCCGGGTCGCCACCGACCCGGTCGTGATGCTGTTCGCGGCCCGCCCGCGGCACGCGCCCGGCGGGCTCGACGAGCTGCTCTCCGGCTGCACGGATGCGGCGGAGGCGCTGGCCGGAAGCACGGCCACGCGCAGCGCGCTGCGCCGCGGGGGAGAGGATTCCCGTACGCTCTACCAGATCCTCTCGCGGGATACGGTCGAGGTGCGCGAGTATGCGGATTTTGATATCTGTGATGCCGGGGGAAGATGCCTTTATACGACCTCAGCTGTTCTGCCGGCAGACAGGAATACCAGCTGGGGCGCGCTGTATGCCGCACGGCACGCGCGCGGCGCGGCGGTGCGGACGGAGGACGATGGCCTTGCCGGCGCATGTGCGGTGACGACGCACGAAGGCGGCGTGCTGGGCTGG
>CAKUMG010000094.1 GCA_934667465.1 uncultured Actinoplanes sp.
GTCCCTGCTGAAGCGTTCGGGTGTGGTCGGCGGTCTGGTCGCCGCGTTCACTCTCGCCCTCGCTGTGCCCGCGTCCGCCCACGTGACGGTGAACCCGGACACGGCCTCCCAGGGCGGCTACGCCAAGGTCACCTTCCGCGTGCCCAACGAGATGGACACCGCGAACACCACCAAGGTCGAGATCAATCTGCCCGCCGACGCCCCCGTGGCGTCGGTGTCGCTCAAGCCCGTGCCCGGCTGGACCGCGACCGCCGACAAGGGCAAGCTCGCCATGCCGCTCGACGCGCACGGCACGCAGATCACCGAGGCCGTCAACAAGATCACCTGGACGGCGACCGGGGACGCGGCGGTCAAGCCGGGCCAGTTCCAGGAGTTCGACGTGTCGATGGGCCCGCTGCCCGAGAAGGAGCAGATGGTCTTCAAGGCGCTGCAGACCTACTCGGACGGCACGGTCGTGCGCTGGATCGACGAGCCGACGGCCGACGGCAGCGAGCCCGAGAAGCCGGCGCCCGTGCTCAAGCTCGCCGCCGGCAGCGGGGACGGGCACGCCGCCGCTCCCGCCGCGTCGGCGCCGGCGCTGACGGCCGCCTCCTCCGAGTCGTCGGACGAGGGTGACGGCAACGGGACCGGCTTCGGGATCGCGGGCATCGCGCTCGGGCTCGCCGGGCTGGTGCTCGGCCTGCTCGCCTACCGCAAGGCCTCCTCGACCGCCGGCAACTGAGCCCGCGCGCGGAGCCCCGGCGCTGGTCGCCGGGGCTCCGCCGGTGGGCGTCACGCGCCGGTGGGTGTCACGCGCCGGTGTAGAACGCGAACGTGCGGTCGGCGGCCTCGCGGGCGTGGGCCGGGTCGTCGCCGTCCTCGATCGCCGCGGCCGCCCACGCGTCGGCCGACGTGCGGATGAAGGCCTTGCCCGCGGGCGACAGCCCCCACGCCTCGGCCGCCTTCGGGTCCAGGGGTGCCGCCGGGTCGCTCAGGTGGTTGGCCAGGCCGAACAGGCCCAGTTCCCAGCCGACGCCGGTCGCGCCCGGGCCGTACTGGTCCCAGAACTCGTCCAGCATGTGCGCGACGTGCTCCAGCTCGAAGCGGGTGCGCTCGTCGCCCTCCGGGGTCAGCCGCACCTCGATCCAGCTGGTCTGGCCGCCGAACTCCCAGGTCGCGGCGTAGGAGCGGGGACGCTCGCAGCTGGTGACCGTGCCGCTCGCGTTGCCCTCGATCTGGTAGTGGCCGCCCTCCTTGAGCTCGCCGCTGACCGGCGCGAACCAGCGCGCGATGCGCTCCGGGGTGGTCACGGCCTCCCACAGCTCGTCGAGGCCGGTGTCGTAGACCTGGCTGATCGTGGACACCTTGGCCTCGCCGGCCTCCAGGGTGCGCCCGGTGAGGGCGCGGCGGACGGTGCTGATGTGCGAGGTCGCGTCGATCATCGTTGCTCTCCTGTGTCGTCGTTGACGTCGTTCCCACTGCCGGTGCCGGTGCCGTCGCCTTCTTCGCCGCCTGGGCTCGTGCCGCCGGGGCCCGGGCTGCTGGCGCCCGAGCTGCTGGCGCCCGGGCTGTCGGGGCTCGAGCTGTCGGGGCTCGGGTTGCCCGGGGCCGTGCCGGCGTCGGCGGCGAGGCGGCGCTGGCGCTTGCCGCGGGCCACCTCGGTGGCGAGGGCGTCGAGCCGGGGCGCCCAGAAGCGCCGGAAGCGGCCCAGCCAGGCGTCGGCCTCGCGCAGGGCGGTGTCCTGGACGGCGTAGAGCCGCCGCGCCCCGTCCGGGCGCACGGTCGCGAAGCCGTTGTCGCGCAGCACCCGCAGATGCTGGGACACGGCCGGCTGCGAGATGCCGAACTCCGCCCGGATGACCTCGGTGATCGCGCCCGACGGCCGCTCACCGTCGGCGAGCAGCTCGAGGATGCGGCGCCGCACCGGGTCGCCGAGCACGTCGAAGGCGTGCATGCCCCGACTTTATCAGGGCACGCTTATATAAGTCAAGACGCATTACCTGTACGCGTCCGCGGCACAGCGGCACCGCAGGGCTTCGCGCGGCGGCGGCACGGTGGCGGCTCGGGGCGGCGCCGCGGCGGCGGCTCAGGAGGCGTAGCGCTCGCGGGACCGTTCGCGGGCCTTGGCGGCCTCGACCTCGCGGTCCTTGGGCGGTGCGGTGGTGACCAGCTCGTCGAGCAGGGCGGTGGTCGCCGCGGCCACGGCCGCGACGGCGCGGTCGTAGGCCGCCTGGTTGCGCTGCGAGGGCTTGGCGGCCCCGGCGACCTTGCGGACGTACTGGAGGGCGGCCGCCTGCACCTCGTCCGGGGTGGCGGGCGGCTCGAAGTTGTGCAGCTGACGGATGTTCCGGCACATGCGGATGAGCGTAACGGCGGCGGCGCACGTATCAAGGGACGTGCCGGAGACGTCTCAGCTTCCGCCGGGTAGCTTCACGCCCGTGCCCGCCCCTTCCTCGCCCGCTTCCCCGCCCGGTCCCACCACGTCCCCGGTTGGCAGGCGGCTGCGGTGGGTGGTGCCGCTGCTGGTGCTGCTGTTGCTCGGGCAGATGGCGGCGGTCATGGTGGTCACGGCGGTGCAGCAGACGCCGACGATCGACGAGCCGGTGTACGTGGGCACGGCCGTCACGTACCTCGAGCAGCACAGCCTGCGCTACAACCCGGAGCATCCGCCGCTGGCCAAGCTCGCGATGGCGGCCGGGCTGGCGTTCGCGCGCCCGCATCTGGACCCGGCGTTCACCGGCAACCAGACGGAGCTGGGCCGGCACGTGCTGTACGAGGCGGGCAACGACCCGTACGAGCTGATGCTGCTGGCCCGCCTGCCGATCATCGTGCTGACGCTGCTGTTCGGGCTGGTCGTGTTCGCGTTCGCGCGGGACCTGGCGGGCCCGGCGGGCGGGTTGCTGGCATTGAGCCTGTACGCGTTCTCGCCCGACGTCATCACGCACGGCTCGCTGGCGACGCTCGACGTGCCGGCCGTCGGGTTCCTGCTGACCGCGGTGTGGCTGACGTGGCGGGCGCGGGGACGGCACCGGCTCGGGCTGTACCTGCCTCTCGCGGGGGTGGCGCTCGGGGCCGCGCTGGCGACGCGGATGAGCGTCCTGCCGGCCGTACCGCTGATCCTGCTCTTCGCTCTGCTCGCTGCCTTGCCTTCGCGAACGGCGCCGCTGCGGGCGCGAGGGCGGGCGCTGGTGGGTGACCTCGCCCGGGCGGCTGCCGTGGCGCTCGGTGTGCTGGTGGTGGCGGTGGGTGTCGTGTGGCTGGTGTATCTCGCCGTGGATCCGCGGCTGCGCTGGTCGGACCCGTCGCGGCTGCCCGACGTCGCCGGGCTGCGGGGGCTGATGATCGAGTTGCTGCCGTTCCCGGAGGCGTACCGCGACGGGATGCGGGTCCAGTTCGGGTTCGAGGACGCCACGTTCGGCGGGTTCCTGTTCGGGCGGCTGTACGAGGGGTCGCTCTGGTACTACCTGCCGGCCGCGTTCCTGGTGAAGACGCCGCTGGCGATGCTGGTGCTGTGGGTGGCCGCGGTCGTGGCGGTGCTCGCGGTGCGGCGGCTGCGGGCCGCGGCGCCGTACCTGCTGCTCACGCCGGCCGTGCTCTTCGTGGTGGCCACGACGGGGTCGAGGGACTTCGGCACGCGGTACGCGATCTTCGTGCCGATCTTCCTGGCGGTGGCCGCCGGGGGGCTCGTGCTGGTCCGCCGACCCCTGCTGCCCGCGCTGGCGGGCAGGGCGCGGGCCGATGCTGGGCCCGTGCCGGCGGGCGGGGCGCGTGTCGACGCTGGGCCCGTGCCGGCTCGCGCCGACGCTGTGCCCCTGCCGGCCGGCAGTGCGCGCGCCGATGCTGGGCCCGTGCCGGCGGGCCGGGCGTGTGCCGGTGTGGTGCCCGTGCTGGCGGGAGTGCTCGCGGTGCTGGTGGCGGCGAGTTCGCTGAGCACGTTCCCGTACTACCTGCCGTACGCGAACGAGGCGTTCGGCGGTCCGGCCCGGACCCACCTGTACCTGCACGACTCGAACGTCGACTGGGGGCAGGACCTGGGGCGGCTCGCCGACCGGCTGCGCACGCGGTACCCGGGCGAGGAGGTGTGGCTCGTCTACAAGGGCGCCGGGGTGCCGGAGGCGTACGGGATCGAGGCCCGCAATCCGCTGCGCGCCCCCGAGTGGGAGGTCCGGGGGCTGCTCGTGGTCTCCGACACGTCGGTCGCCAAGGCCACCGGGGAGCTGGCGGCGCTGCTCGCGACGAGCGGCGAGCCGATCGACTCGGTCGGTCACTCGATCAACATCTACCGCCGGTAACGCACCGGGTCGCCCGGGTGCGTCGATCCGGCCGGGTCGCCCGGGTGCGTCGATCCGGGCAGGTCACGCCGGGTGCGTCGATCCGGCAGGGTCGCCCGGGCGTGGTGGTCAGCCGGCGTCGAGCTGGGTGCGCAGCTTGGCCAGGGCGCGGGTGATCAGGCGCGAGATGTGCATCTGGGAGACGCCGATACGGGCGGCGATGTCGGACTGGGTCAGGTTGCCGTAGAAGCGCAGCGACAGGATCGTGCGCTCCCGGTCGTCCAGGGTCTTCATGGCGGGGCCCAGGGCGATGCGCAGCTCGGCCAGTTCCATGTCGTGGTCGGCCTGGCCGAGGGTGTCGGCGAGGGTGGTGGTGCCGTCCTCGGAGGTGGGCGCCGACAGGCTCCGGGCCGAGTAGGCGCGGGCGCCCTCGAGGCCTTCGAGGACCTCCTCCTCGGTGATGTTCAGGTGCGCCGCCAGGTCGGGGACCGTGGGGGAGCGGCCGAGGCTCTGGGTGAGCGTGTTGTTCGCGTCGCTGATGGCCAGGCGCAGCTCCTGCATGCGCCGCGGAACCCGTACGGACCAGGTCTTGTCGCGGAAGTGGCGGCGGATCTCGCCGAGCACGGTGGGGACCGCGAAGCCCGCGAACTCGATGCCGCGCTCCGGGTCGAAGCGGTCGATCGCCTTGATCAGGCCGACCGTCGCGGTCTGCAGCAGGTCGTCGTCGGGTTCGCCGCGGCCCGTGTAGCGGTGGGCCAGGTGGTTCGCGAGCGGAAGCCAGGTCCGGATGGCCTCGTCGCGCAGGGCCCGCCGGCGCGGCCCGTCGGGCGTGGCAGCCAGCTCCCGGAGCAGGTCGGACGCCGTCTCGGGAACCCGCGTGAGGGTGGTTGTCATGTCAAATCCTTCCGCCGAAGCCGCCTCTGACTACCCGGCCTCTCCGACACTAAACGACGCAACAACCGACGCAACTCGAACGTGCGTGTTCTTTGCACCAATGCAACTAATTATGCCCGATCCGGGAGCCTCGCCCGGTCGCCGCGCCGGGCTGATCAGGTGTGTCCGGTCACCGCGGCCGGGACGACAGGGGCGGAACCGGTCAGCGGGGCCCGGCGGCGGCCCGGGTGGCGGCCAGGGTGCCGAGCAGGGACAGGGCCCCGGCGCTCGGCGAGCCCGGTTCCGCGTGATAGACGACGAGCTGCTGGCCGGGCTGCGCGCGTACATCGAAGGTCTGCATGTCGAGGGTGAGCGGGCCCACCTCCGGATGCACCAGCCGCTTGGTCTCGGCGGTCTTGCCGCGGGCGTCGTGCCGCTGCCACAGCTCGCGGAACTCGGCGCTGTCGCGCACCAGGGTCCGGATGACGCGCTCGACGACCGGGTCGCCGGGCGCCGCCCCCGAAGCCAGGCGCAGGCCCGCCGTCGTCATCCGGGCGACCTCCGGCCAGTCGGCGTAGAACGCGTGCGCCGCGGGCTCGAGGAACACCTTGAACGCGAGGTTGCCGGTGGCGCCGAACAGGACCTCGCCGAGGCGGTTCGCGGCCAGGACGTCGTACGCGCGGCCGAGCACCAGCGCCGGGTTGTCCGGCCACATGTCCATCAGCCGGCGCAGGTGCGGGTCGACGTGCTCGACGCCGGCCGGGACGAGGTCGGGCGGGCTGACCTTGGCCAGCCGGTACAGGTGCTGGCGGGCGTCGCCGTCCAGACGCAGCGCACGGGCGAGCGCGTCGAGCACCTGCGGGGAGGGGTGGCGTTCGCGGCCCTGCTCGAGCCGTACGTAATAGTCGGCGCTCATGCCGGCGAGCAGCGCCACCTCCTCGCGGCGCAGGCCCGGCACGCGGCGCAGGCCGGACGTGACGAGCCCCGACTCGGCCGGGGTCACGGCCGCCCGGCGCACCCGCAGATAGTCACCGAGATCGTTGGTCATGATCCGACGATACGGCGGCTGGCTGCGCTGTTCCTGGGTGTGCCGCACCCCCGTTCTCGGGTGCGCCGCACCCCCGTTCTCGGGTGTGCACGCCCTGGGGCGGGGGCACGATGCCTGGGTGCGGCTCACCCTGGAAGCGGGGCGGCGGCGTGGCCAGGCTGGGTGCATGTCCAAAGTCATCCTGATCACCGGGGCCAGCAGCGGCATCGGTGCCGCGACCGCCCGCCTGCTCGCCGCCCAGGGCCACACCGTCGTCCTCGGGGCCCGGCGCACCGAGCTCCTGGAGAGCATCCGCGCCGAGGGCGGTGACGTGCACGTGGACCGGCTCGACGTGACCGACCGCGCCGACGTCGCCCGCTTCGTCGACGCGGCGGCCCGCGCACACGGGCGCGTCGACGTGCTGGTCAACAACGCGGGCGTCATGCCGCTGTCGCGCCTCGACGCGCTGCTCGTCGACGAGTGGGACCGCATGATCGACGTCAACGTCCGCGGCCTGCTGCACGGCGTCGCGGCCGCGCTGCCGCACTTCCAGCTGCAGGGCAGCGGCCACTTCGTGACGGTCGCCTCGATCGGCGCGTACGAGGTCTCCCCGACGGCCGCCGTCTATTGCGGCACGAAGTACGCCGCCTGGGCCATCACCGAGGGCCTGCGCCAGGAGCTCGACCCGGCCATCCGCGTCACCACGGTCTCCCCGGGCGTCACCGAGTCCGAGCTGGCCGGCTCGATCACCGACCCGCTCGCCCGGGAGGCGATGCGCCACTACCGCCGCAACACCATCCCGGCGGCGGCGATCGCCCGCGCCATCTCCTACGCCGTGACCGAGCCCGCCGACGTCGACGTCAACGAGATCATCGTCCGGCCCGCCGCCCAGCGCTGACCACCGGGGGCCTCCCACGCGGGAGGCCCCCGGCCGCCCGTCCGTCGGGGGTGGCGGCAGGCCGCCCGCCCGTCGGGGGTAGCCGCAGGCTGCCCGTCCGTCTCGCCCGGAATGACCTCCTTCAACCCCCGGCCCCCGGCCCCCGGCCCCCGGCCCCCGGCCCCCGGCCCCCGGCCCCCGGCCCGGGCGGCTCAGTCGGCGACGGTGAGCTGGTCGATGCGGTCCGGGTAGAAGGCGACGTGGTCCTTGATCTCCTTGACCGCGTCGTGTGGCTGCTCGTAGACCCAGATCGCGTCGACGGACCGCTCGCCGCCGACCGGGATCGAGTAGTAGGAGGCGTCGCCCTTGTAGGGGCAGTACGTCGTGGTCTCGGTGCGCTCGAGCAGCGACCGGTCCACGTCGTCGAGGGGGATGTACTGCACCGACGGGTATGTGGACTCCTGCACGGTGAGCGCGCGCTCGGAGTCCGCGACGACCTTGCCGGCCACGGTGACGACGACGCGCCGGCCGGTGGGGGTGACGGTGATGGGGTGGTCCGGGCCGGGCTGGAGCCGGGGCTTGTCCGCCATGACGAGCCTTCTCTCTGCGAGCTGCGAGCTGACCCGGCCAGTATCCGCCCGGGACGGGCCCGGCCGCATGTGATGAGGCGCTCGTTTTCCGGGCGCGTCGCGCGTACGTCGATAGGGTTGATCGCATGTCAGCCGTCGATGCCGCCGCCGCCCTCGGAGTCGCTCACGAGGTCGTGCGTCACGGCCCTGTGGCCAGTGTCGCCGAGGCCGCCGCGGCCCAGGGTGTCGAGGTCGGTGACCTGGTCAAGAGCCTGGTCGTGCGGCGGGCCGCCGACGACTACCTGTTCGTCCTGGTGCCCGGCGACCGGCAGATCTCGTGGCCCAAGCTGCGCACGCTGCTCGGCGTCAACCGTCTCTCGATGCCCGATGCCGCCACGGCCAAGGATGTCACGGGCTACGAGCGCGGCACGATCACGCCGTTCGGCTCGAAGCATCCGTGGCCGGTGGTCGCCGACGAGCGCCTGCACGGCCGCCGGATCAGCCTGGGCGCGGGCGAGCGCGGTGTGGGCCTGCGGGTCGACGCGGACGAGGCGGTCGTGCTGCTGGGCGGCGAGTTCGCCGACGTCACCGACGAGGCCTGATTCCGCTCCCGCCCGCGCGGGCGTGACGGCGGCGCGGAAGTGTCGGACCCGGCGCGCATAATCCCGGCATGAACGCGACATCCGAGGAAATCGCCAGCCAGCCCGACGTCTGGGAGCAGGCCCTGTCCCGCACGGCCGAGGCCCGTGCCGAGCTCGCCGCGCCGGGGGAGCGGGTCCTGTTCCTGGGCTGCGGCACCTCCTGGTTCGTCGCCCAGTGCGTCGCGGAGCTGCGCGAGAGCGCCGGCCTGGGGGAGACCGACGCGGTGTGCGCGTCGGAATACGTGCCCCGCCGCCGCTACGACCGCGTGGTGGCGATCACCCGTTCCGGCACGTCGACCGAGGTGCTCGAGGCGCTGCGGGCCGTCCCGGCCGGCACCCGACGGGTCGCGGTCACCGCCGTCGCGGGCACGCCTGTCGACGAGCTCAGTGAGGCCAGGGTGCTGCTCGACTTCGCCGACGAGAGCAGCGTCGTGCAGACCCGGTTCCCGACCACGGTGCTGGTGCTCGCCCGCGCCGCGTTCGGGGAGGAGCTCGGGCAGGTCGTCGCCGACGGGCGCGCGGCTCTCGGCGCGCCGCTGCCCGCCGACCCCGCCGCCATCGACCACCTGGTCTTCCTCGGCACCGGGTGGACCGTCGGCCTGGCCCACGAGGCGGCGCTCAAGGTGCGCGAGGCGGCGCAGGCCCACTCGGAGTCCTATCCGGCGAAGGACTTCCGGCACGGCCCGGTGGCCGTCGCCGGCGCGCGCAGCCTGGTCTTCTCCTTCGGCGCGGTGCCCGCCGACCTGGACGACACGGCCCGCGCGGCCGGGGCGACCGCGTACCGCGACAAGCTCGATCCCCTCGCCCAGCTGGTCCTGGCGCAGCGCTTCGCCGTCGCCCTGGCGGCGCACCGCGGCCTCGATCCGGACCGGCCCCGGCTGCTGACCCGCTCGGTCATCACCGGGTGATCCGCCCCATGAGCCCTGGATGACCCGCCTGGCCGCCCACGGGTGACCGCGGTCACAATAAATACGAGACGGTTCCGTATCGCTTCGCCCTGACCTACGGTGGACGCGATACGGAACTGTCCCGTATCGTTTTCACCGGAAGAAGCATTCGATGAACGAAGTGCACACGGGGCACCCCCGGCGGTGGGCCATTCTCGGCGTCCTCGTCGTCAGCCTGCTCGTCGTCGTCCTGGACAACACCGTCCTCAACGTCGCGCTGCGTACCATCGCCGACCCCGACGCGGGCCTCGGCGCGGATCAGAGCGAGCTCGCTTGGGCGATCAACTCGTACACGCTGGTCTTCGCGGGCTTGCTGTTCACCGCGGGCATCCTGGCCGACCGCTTCGGGCGGCGGCTCAGCCTGGTCGCCGGGCTGGCGGTGTTCGGGGTGGCGTCGCTGATCTCGGCGTACGCGCAGACGCCCGGCCAGCTGATCGGCGCGCGCGCCCTGATGGGGCTGGGTGCGGCGGCGGTCATGCCCGCGACGCTGTCGATCATCGCGAACGTGTTCGAGCCGCGCGAGCGGGGCCGGGCCATCGGCATCTGGGCCGGGGCGGTCGGGCTCGCCGCGGCCGTCGGCCCGGTGGTCGGCGGGCTCCTGCTGGAGAACTTCTGGTGGGGCTCGGTCTTCCTGATCAACGTGCCGATCGTCGTCGCGGGCATCGTGCTGATGTTCGTGCTGGTGCCCGAGTCGCGCGACCCGAAGCCGGGGCGCATCGACATCGCCGGCGTGGTGCTGTCAGTGCTCGGTCTGAGCCTGCTCACCTACGGCGTCATCACCGGCGGTGAGGACGGGTTCGGCCGCTGGCAGGCGTGGGGCTCGCTCGCGGTGGCGGTGGCCGTGCTCACCGCGTTCGTGCTCTACGAGCTGCGAATCCCGTTCCCGTCGCTGGACGTGCGGTTGTTCGCCGACGCGCGGTTCTCCGCGTCCACCGGCATGATCGGCCTGATCTTCTTCGCCAGCATGGGCATGATGTTCTTCAGCGCGTTCTACCTGCAGCTCGTCCGCGGCTACGGGCCGCTGGCCTCCGGCGCGCTGTTCGTGCCGTTCGCGGCCGGGCAGCTGATCTTCGCGCCACGCAGCGCCGCCATGGTCGAGCGCTTCGGCCCCAAAGTGGTCAGCGTGGTGGGCCTGGTCCTGGTCGCGGCCGGCCTGGGCGGCTGGATGTTCATCGGCGCGAGCACGCCGGTCGCCGTCATCGCCGTGCTCTTCTTCGTCATGGGCGTCGGCATGGCCAACGTCATGCCACCGGCCACCGAGTCGATCATGGCCTCCGTCCCGCGGGAGAAGGCCGGCGTCGGATCCGCCGTCAGCAACACCATCCGCCAGGTCGGCGGGGCGCTCGGCGTGGCCGTCCTCGGCGCCGTGCTCTCCTCGGTCTACCGCCACGACGTCGCCGGCGCGACCGCGGCGCTCCCGGACGCCGCTCGCGAGGCGGCCCGGGAGTCGATCTCCGGGGCGTACGGGGTGGCAGCCGACGCCGGGCCCGCCGGGCAGGCGCTGATGGAGGGCGCCAATACGGCGTTCCTGACCGCGATGCACTGGGCGGCGCTCGGCACGACGGTGTTCGCGCTGCTCGGCGTGCTGGTCGCGGTGATCTGGCTGCCGGGCCGCCGCCCGGCGGGCGCGCCCGCGCCGACGGTGGCCGAGGGGCTCGCCGAGGAGCAGGGCGTGGAGCTGGTGACAGCGGGCGCCGCCGAGCAGGCGGTTGACACGGGTCGCGTCAGGTCGTGACGGCGCGGGGTGCGCGGTCCATGATCCAGATCGCGTACCCCGTGGTGGCCGCGGTGGGAAGGCTCGGAGACAATGGTCGGTATGACGGGTAACGATCAGGCGCGCAAGGCGCCCGGCCGGCCCCGCGACGCCCGCGCCGACGAAGTGATCATGGATGCGCTGATCGCGTTGCTCAGCGAGGGCCAGAGCGCGGACGCGATCTCCGTCGAGGCGGTCGCGGCCCGCGCCGGGGTCGGCAAGGCCACGATCTATCGCCGCTGGCCCAACAAGGACGCGCTGCTCATCGACGCGGCCGCCCGCATGAAGGGCCCGCCGCCGGTGCTGACCGGCGAATCGGTCCGCGCGGACCTGGTGACGATGATCGCCCACAGCGCCGCCAAGCACAACGAGCGCTTCAGCAAGGCGGCCGCCTGTCTGCTGCCCGAGGTGGCCCGCAACGACGCGATGAAGTCGGTTTTCCAGACCATCCAGGAGCCGCGCCGCCGGATCTTCCGGGAGATCCTGCGCCGCGGCGTCGCAACCGGCGAGCTGCGCCCCGACCTCGACGTCGAGCTGACGATGCTGCTGCTCACCGCCCCGTCGATGGCCCAGAACCTGGTCCAGCTCAACCCGGCGGTCCCGCGCGAGGGCTTCGCGGAGGCCCTGGTCGACCTGGTCCTGCGCGGCGCCGCCGGCCCGGCCGCGGCCTGACGTCCGGGTGCGCCGCCTCTGGCCCGGGCGCGGCCTGAGGCCCAGGCGCGCTGGCGC
>CAKUMG010000095.1 GCA_934667465.1 uncultured Actinoplanes sp.
GCCCTGATCATGCCCAACGTGATCAGCCGCCTCGAGCGCCCCGGCACCTACCTCCGCCTTCCCCTCGAAGGCTTCCTCGCGATCGGCCTGATCCTGCTGGTACCCACCGGCCGGGCCAAGCGGATCATCGCCGGCGTGCTCGGCGCGGGTCTCGGCGTGCTGACCGTGATGAAGATGCTCGACATGGGCTTCTACAAGACGCTCGCCCGCCCGTTCGACCCGGTGCTCGACTGGGTGCTGCTCGACGACGCCCACTCCGTCCTGCGGGACTCGGTCGGCCGGGCCGGCGCGATCGCGGTCGCCGTCGGCGTCGTGCTCCTGGTCGTGCTGGTGCTCGCGACGATGACGCTCGCCGCACTGCGGGTCGCGAAGGTGGGCGTGCGCCACCGGCGGATCACCGCGGCCACCGCGATCTCGGGCACCGCCGTCTGGGTGGTGCTGCTGATGCTGGGGGTGCACGGGCTGAACGGCATCCCGGTGGCGGCGCGCAGCGGATACACGTACGCGTGGGATCGCGCCAAGATGGTCAAGGGCGGCCTCGACGACGAGCGCGAGTTCGCCCGCGAGGTCACCGTCGACGCGTTCGCGACCACCCCGCCCGACCAGCTGCTCACGGGGCTCGAGGGCAAGGACGTGATGGTCACGTTCGTGGAGAGCTACGGGCGCTCGGCGGTGCAGGACCCGGTGCTCAACGCCGGCGTGGTGAAGACGCTGGACGAGGGCACCACGACGCTGCAGGCGGCCGGCTTCGCGGCGAAGAGCGGCTGGCTGACGTCGCCGACCTCGGGTGGTGGCAGCTGGCTGGCCCACGCGACCCTGCTGTCCGGGCTGCGGATCGACAGCCAGCAGCGCTACCGCAACCTCACCTCCAGCAACCGGCTCACCCTCTCCACCCTGTTCCAGAAGGCGAACCGGGACACCATCGCCGTCATGCCCGGCAACACCCGCGCCTGGCCGGAGGGCAACTTCTACGGCTACGACCGGGTCTTCGACTCTCGCAACACCGGTTATGCGGGCCCGCGGTTCGGCTGGGCGCGGCAGCCGGACCAGTACACGCTGTCGTGGTTCGAGAAGAACGTGCACAGCCAGGCCCACCAGCCGTACTTCGTGCAGATGCCACTGGTCTCCAGTCACACCCCGTGGGCGCCGCTGCCCACGATGATCGACTGGGGGCAGGTGGGCGACGGCTCGATCTACCACCAGCTGCAGAAGAGCGCGAAGAAGACGGGCTCGATCTGGGGCGACCCGGCGAAGGTCCGCAAGGAGTACGCCCGCTCGATCCAGTACACCCTCAGCGCGGTCACCTCGTGGCTGGAGAAGTACGGCGACGACGACACGGTCATGGTGCTGCTCGGCGACCACCAGCCGGCCCCGATCGTGGTCGGCGACGGCGCCAGCCACGACGTGCCGGTCACGGTGATCGCCAAGGACCCGGCGGTGCTGGAGCGGATCGCGGGCTGGAACTGGACCGACGGCCTGCGCCCCGACGCGGCGGCACCCGTCTGGCCGATGGAGCAGTTCCGCGACCGCTTCGTCACCGCCTACGGCCCCTCCGGCGACGTCGCCCGCGCACTGCCCGCGCCCCGCTGACGGGCACGGTCAGGACGTCTTGCTGCGGGCGTGGCCGGTCTCGCTGAGCCGGTGCGCGGCGGCCGCCGCCTCCAGGGGGAAGTCTGCCCCCACCGGCACGGTCAGCCGCCCCCGGGCGGCCAGGGCGACGGCCTCGCCAGCCCGTGCAGGGCCTGTGGGTCCGCGCCGGCTCCCCCTCCGGAGCGAGACATGTGTACGCCGTACGCCCCCGCACCGAGGTCGGCAATCGTGACCACCCGCTCCGGCCCGCCCGCGATCGCGACGAGATCCGGCAGCGACCCCGACCCGGCACAGTCCAGCACCGCGCCCACCCCGTCCGGCGCGAGCGCTGCCACCCGATCGGCCGTGGGAGGTGCTGTCCGGCGGGGCGGCCTGCACGTGGGAGACGGTCGCCGCCGTCTGCCGGGAGCAGGGCGTCGACCCGGAGAAGCGGGGCTGGATCGCGCCCCGGGCCACCGGTGCGGTGGCCCGGTTCACGTCGACTCCCGAGCTGGTGCACGGCGTGCACGTCGCCGACCGGTCTGGGCCGGCATCCTGCGCCGCGCCGGATACTTCAGCGGAAAGCCCCGAGAGCTGTGAGGAGCCGGTCCACCTCCGCCTCGGTGTTGTAGTGGTAGATGCTGACCCGCACGGCCCCGCCGCTGTCCCGCAGCCCCATCGCGGTGAAGTACTCGTACGCGTAGTAGTCCCCGGCCATGACGCAGATCCCCTGCTCACCGAGCAGCCGGGCAGTCTCGGCCGGGGCCTGCCCCGCCACGCGGAACGCGACGGTCGGGCACCGCTGCGCCGGCGCGGGCAGCATCGTCACATCCGGCAGCGCGGCCAGCCCTTTGACCAGCTTCTCCAACAGCGAGTGCTCGTACGCCTCCGCCGCAGCCAGGGACGCCAGCACGCGCTCCCGCCGACTGCCCCCGGTGAGAACCAGCCCGGCGAGGTGCGAAACGGCCGCCGTCACCCCGGAGAGCAGCTCGAAGTTCCGGGTGCTGAACTCGAAGCGCTCCGGCACCGCGTCGGACGACGGCACCAGCTTCTCCGGCCGCAGCGTCTCCAGCAGCGCCGGGTCGGCGATCACCGCGCCCAGGTGCGGCCCCGACCACTTGTACGCGCTGGTCACATAGAAGTCGGCACCCAGCGCCCGCACATCCGTGGGCCGGTGCGCGGTGGCATGCACCCCGTCCACATAGGTCAGCGCACCTGCCGCATGGGCAAGATCCGCGATCTCCCGTACGGCCGGAATCGTCCCGATGGCATTGCTGCCGGCCGTCACGGCGACGAGCCGGGTCCGCGGCCCGATCAGCTCCTCGTACTGTCCGGTCGGCAGCTCACCGGAAGCCGGGTCGAAGGTGGCCCACCGCACGGTCGCGCCCGCGGACTCGGCGGCCTGCACCCACGGGCGCACGTTCGCGTCGTGGTCGAGCCGGGTGACCACGACCTCGTCGCCGGGCCGCCACGTGCGGGCCAGCGCGCGCGCCACCACGTACGTCAGGTCGGTGGCACCCGGCCCGAACGCCACCCCCTCCGGCACCCCGCCGACGAGGTCGGCGACCGCGGCCCGGGCCTGCTCGACGATCCCGGTCGAGCGCCGGCCGGGCAGGTGCGACGGGGTCCGGTTGGACACCGCCGCACGCAGGGTGTCCGCGATCGCGTCGGCGACCGGCGCGGCGACCTGGGTGCCGGCCGCGCCGTCGAACATGGCGAAGCCCTCGCCGAGGGCGGGATAGGCGGCCCGGACCCGCTCGATGTCGAAGATCATGAAGCCACCGTAAGCGACACCGCGAATCGGCCCTCCGGGTCGGTCCACCAGTGCTCCAGGCCGAACCCGGCCTCGGCCAGCTCCTTCTCGACGCCGTCGCGCCGGAACTTGGCCGAGATCTCGGTGCGCAGCTCCTCGCCCGAGGCGAACTCGGCGACCAGGTCGACGGCCGGCACGGTGACCCGCATGGGCCAGCGCGCCCGCAGCCGCATCTCGATCCACTCGTGCTCGGCGTCCCAGAGGGCCACGTGCGCGAAGCCGGCCGGGTCGAAGTCGGCGTCGAGCTCGCGGTTGAGCACGTGCAGCACGTTGCGGTTGAACTCCGCGGTCACCCCCTGCGCGTCGTCGTAGGCGGGCACCAGCACGCGGGGGCTCTTCACCAGGTCGGTGCCGAGCAGCAGATGCTCGCCGGGGCGCAGCTGAGCCCGTACGGAGGACAGGAATTCCGCCCTCTCGGCGGGCAGCAGGTTGCCGATCGTGCCGCCCAGGAACACCACCGTCCGGCCCTCGCCCGCGGGCAGGTGGCCGAGGTGCCGGGTGTAGTCGCCGACGATGTTGCGGACCCGCAGCCCGGGATGGTCGGCGCCGATCCGGGTGGCGGCGGCGGTGAGCGCGGACGCGGAGACGTCGAGCGGCACGAACTCCTCGAGCGTCCCGCGGTCGGTGAGCGCGTGCAGCAGCAGCTGCGTCTTGGTGGAATAGCCGGCGCCGAGTTCGATTAGCGTGCGGGTGCCGGTCAGGCGCGCGATGTCGGCGGCGTGCTCGCGCAGGATCGCCGTCTCGGCGCGCGTCGGGTAGTACTCGGGCAGCTCGGTGATCAGCTCGAACAGCTCGCTGCCCCGGGCGTCGTAGAACCACTTGGGCGGCAGCCGCCGCGGGTCGGCGGTGAGCCCCGCGAGCACGTCGTCGCGCAGGGCCCGCTCGCGTTCGCCGGCGGCCAGATAGGTCTCGATCACAGTTCCCCCGGGGTGAGAGCGAGGTCGGTGGCGCTCGCGACGACCAGCGTGCGGTCCGGGACGGGTTCCCAGGCCGGGTCGTCGTCGAGCGGTTCGGAGCTGACCAGGACCGAGGCGGCGTCCCGGCGCACGGACAGGGCGTGCCCGTACGTGCTGGCGACGATCGTGGTGCCGTCGGTGAGCAGCAGGTTGAGCCGCGATCCGGGCGCCGCCGCCGCGACCTCGGTGACAACCCCGGCGACGGCCTCGGCGGGCGGCGTGCCGTGCCGCAACCGGTCGCGGACCAGGGCCCAGAGCAGCGCCGAGTCGGTCGGAGCCTCCAGCGTGAGCAGGTCGGTGACGTCGAGACCGCCCGCGAGCTTGGCGACCGAGCCGGGCCAGCCCCGCACGACGCCGTTGTGGCTGAAGAACCACTGCCCGTCCGCGAAGGGTGCCGCCGCGGTTTCCACCACCGGCATGCCCGACGTGGCGCTGCGGACGGCCGCCAGCAGCATCGGCGCCTCGGTGGCGGCGGCGAGCGCGGGCAGCGTCAGGTCGCTCCACAGCGGAGTCGCCCGGCGGTAGCGGACCGGCCCGGCCGGTGCGTACCAGCCGAGCCCGAACCCGTCCGCGTTGATGGTGCCGCCACCGCGCATGTCCCGCGGCGCCCACGACTGCCGGGCCAGCGAGTGCGGGGCGTCGAAGAGCCAGCGGGCCGCCGGGACCGGCGGCCCCGCATAGGCGAGGTGGCGGCACATCAGGCGTCCCGGGCGCAGCGGAAGCCGCTGAAGATCTGCCGCCGGATCGGGTAGTCCCAGTTGCGGAACGTGCCCCGGACGGCACCGCCGTCGGTGCCGAACGACCCGCCGCGCAGCACCTTGTAGTCCGGGCCGAAGAAGACCTCCGAGTATTCCCGATAGGGGAAGGCGGAGAAGCCCGGATAGCCGTGGAAGTCCGACGAGGTCCACTCCCACACGTCACCGATCAGCTGGTGCACGCCGGAGGGCGAGACCCCCGACGGGTACGCGCCCACGGGTGCCGGGCGCAGGTGCCGCTGCCCGAGGTTGGCGTGGTGGGCGGCCGGCGGGTCGTCGCCCCACGGGAAGCGCCGGGACCGGCCGGTGGCGGGATCGTGGCGGGCGGCCTTCTCCCACTCCGCCTCGGTCGGCAGCCGCTTGCCGGCCCACGCCGCATACGCCTCGGCCTCGTAGTAGCCCACGTGCACGACGGGCTCGTCCGCGACGATCGGGGCGGTCCGCCCGAACGACGTGGCGGCCCACCCGGAGCCGTCGCGCTGCCAGTGCATCGGCGCGGTGATGCCGGCCGCCTGCCGGTGGTCCCAGCCGGCCGCGCTCCACCACCGCGGGTCGTCGTAGCCGCCCGCGTCCAGGAACGCCGCATACTGCCCGTTGGTCACGGGCGCCCGGTCGATGTGGAACGCGGGCACGTGCACCCGGTGCGCCGGCCGCTCGTTGTCGAGCGCCCACGCCTCGGTGTCGGTGCCCATGGTGAACGGCCCGCCCGGGATCAGCGCCTCGCCGGTGACCGGGCCCGCGGCCGCCGGCGGTGCCGGGGCGGTCAGCACCGGTGCGCCGGTGCGCAGCTGGTGGGTGGCGAGCATGGTCTCGTCGTGCTGCTGCTCGTGCTGGACGATCATCCCGAAGGCGAACCCGTCGGCGACCAGTGGGCGGCCGTCGAGGCGCACCCGGTCGAGCACGTCCAGGGCCTTGTCGCGGACCTGCGTGACATAGCGGCGCGCCTCGGCGGGGCTGAGCAGTGGCAGCTCGACCCGGTCGCGGCGGGCGTGCTTGAACGCGTCGTAGAGCTCGTCGATGTCGGGGCGCACCGGGTCCCGCCCGCCGACGTCGCGGACCAGCCAGAGCTCCTCCTGGCTGCCGACGTGGGCCAGATCCCAGACCAGCGGCGACATCAGCGGCGAGTGCTGGCGGATCAGGTCGTCGTCGTCGACGGCCTCGGTGAGGGTGGCCGTGCGGTCCCGGGCGCGGAGCAGTTCCGCGGCGACGCGATCGCGCAGCCGCTCGGTCTCGTGGGTCATCACAGCTCCTTCGCGTGCAGGCGCTCGCGGACGCCGTCGAGCAGGGAGGCGCCCAGCGGCGCGGGAAGTTCCAGGTTGCGGCAGGCGAGATCGAGCAGGGCGGCAGCCGTACGCCGCAGCTCCCGATCCGCGAGCCCGAGGCGGCTCGCGTCGTGCCAGCGGTCGGCGGTGGCCGCGGCGAGGTCGAGCGCCCGGTCGGTCACCTCGGGCCGGCCGAGCAACGTGGCCAGCACGGCCACCGGCGCGAACCAGCCGTCGCCGGGCTGCGCGTCGAGGTAGCGGATCTCCAGATAGCCGCGGGGCCGGACGGGCGGGAACAGCGTGCTCAGGTGGTAGTCGAGATCCGCCTCGGTCAGCGGCCGCCCCACCGCCCCGTCGAGCCAGCCGGTGAGCGTCAGACCGGCCGGGGCGATCCAGGTGTCGTCGCCCCGTACGCAGACGACCGGGGCGGCGAGCGCGTAACGCACCCAGCCCTCCGCGGGATCGTCGGCGGGCCCGGTCACGGGGCCGGTGAGCCGCGGGTCCATGCCCAGCCACGCGCCCATCCGGGCGGACGCCCATCCGGTGTCGCGTCCCGCATGCCGGTCCGCCGTGGCGAACGCGGCCAGCAGCGCCGGCCCGACCGCGTTGGCGGCGGCCCACCGGGTCGCCACCTGGCCCGGTGGTCCCGCGTCGAGGCAGGCCTGGAGCCCGGCGGTGCTGCACATCATGATCCGGCCATGCGGCCCGCGGCCGTCGAAGGCGTGCTCCATCGCGTCGTAGCGCGGGGTCCGGAGCAGCCGGCGTGGGGTGCGGTGCGGATCGATGCCGTGCTCACCCAGGGACAAGCCGGCCGCGTCGAGCAGCCGGACCAGGTGGGCGTGATCGGAACTGACCGCCTCGTGCAGGGCGGTGAGGGAGGGTGCCGGAGCCGAGGAGAGCTCGACCTGGCCGCCGGGCTCGCAGGTGACGAGGCCGTCGGCGGGGAGCGGTAGCTCCGGACTGTTCGCGAAGAGAGTGTGTGGGGCGTGCGGCCCGAGGGCCTGGCGCAAGGAGGACAGGCGGAGCGGCTCGGCGGGAGCCGCGGTGTGGTGGACGGTCCATTCCAGTTCGGCGCCCACCTTGCCGGGCGGGCCGGTCTTGAAGCAGATGGCTCGGATGCGCTCCTCGACGTCTTCCTGGGTGCGCAACGTGCGGCTGGTGGCCGCGGCGTCGCGATCGAGCATCGTCATCGGGAACCTCCTCGTGGTGACGATGGGTGAGCCCGTAAGTACCTGAATGACACTAGGAGGGGGGTACGACATTCGCCCGTCCGAGGCCGCCGCCGCGCCCGGCCTCCGGGCCGCTACCAGGTGATTCGACGGCCCAGTGACATGTGTCACTGAACACGATCAGGCCCGGCACCCCTGTGGGGTACCGGGCCTGGAGCGACATCGTCGTGCGTTACAGCGTGGCGTCCAGCTGGCCGCGCAGCTTGGTCAGTGCCTTGGTGAGCAGGCGGCTGACGTGCATCTGGCTGATCCCGATCTGGTCGGCGATCTGCGACTGGGTCAGGTTGCCGTAGAAACGCAGCGTGAGGATCTTCTGCTCGCGCTCGTCCAGGGTGGCCAGGGCCGGGCCGAGGGCGACGCGGGTCTCGGCGAGTTCGAACTCGTGGTCCTCGCCGCCGAGGGTGTCGCCGAGCTCGGTGGTGCCGTCGGCGCTGATCGGGGTCGACAGGCTGGTGGCGTTGTAGGCGCGGGCGCCTTCGAGGCCCTCCAGGACCTCTTCCTCGGTCACGCCGAGGTGCACCGAGATGTCGGCGACCGTCGGCGAGCGGCCGAGGCTGTGGGTCAGGGTGCTGTTGGCCTCGGTGATGGCCAGGCGCAGCTCCTGCAGGCGGCGGGGCACGCGCACCGACCACGTACGGTCGCGGAAGTGGCGCTTGATCTCGCCGATGATGGTCGGGATCGCGTAGCCCGCGAAGTCGACGCCGCGCTCGGGGTCGAACTTGTCGACGGCCTTGATCAGCCCGACGGTCGCGGTCTGGTAGAGGTCGTCGGTGGGCTCGCCGCGCCCGGAGTAGCGGTGTGCGAGGTGGCGCGCCAGCGGCAGCCACGCCTCGATCGCCCGGTCCCGCAGCGACGCGCGCGAGGGGTGGCCGACGGGCATCGCGGCCATGGCGTTCAGCAGGTCAGCAGCACTGTCCGCAGGGGCCTCGCTGATCTTCGCCGGCGTGGTCTCGGTCTTCTCGGTCGACTGGGTGACAGTCATTCCGTGTTCCTCCCTGGCACCCGTTCCGGAGAGCCGGCCCGGTGTGGTGCGCCGGGCCCGGTCGGGCGGGGTGTCGCTATCGGCTTGGCGTTCGACGGGTCCGTGCGGAGCGCCGTCGTGCGCCCGTGCTTGGCCGTTCGGATATGACGACCTTATCCGAGAGGGCGAGCCGTGACTAGCCGAAAGTATGAGTCACGTTATGTAGTCGTGCGAACACTTGCGTTTCTTGCGGTGTTCACCCGACTTTGTAGTGTTTCACCCGGTCCACCGAAGGGTGACGTTGTGGCATGCACCACGCGATCAATCCTTCTTGCCATCCTCCTCTTTCTTCTTCTCCTCGCGTTCCAGGGCCAGGTCCAGGGCGAGCACGCTGCCGATGACGAGCAGCGGGTCGACGTTCCCGGAGACCCGGACCGCGTAGGTGTCGCGGATCGTCAGCCAGCGCTTCGACACCGCGGCCACCTCGTCGCCGCCGAGTTCGATCACGTACTCGTGGTCGAGCAGGTTGCCCTTCATGGTCAGGTCGTCCGGGCCTGGCACGTCGATCGTGAACTTGTCCCGGAACGGGGTGAACAACTTCTTCCGGACCTCCGCCGCCTTCTCGCCCCCGATCCGGATCTCGTAGGTCGGACGGAGCGCTACCAGCTGCCGGTGGACGCTGGCGACCTCGGTGCCCGACGGGTCCTCGATCGTGACCTTGTCGCGCACGCTGAGGACCTTGCCGTCCACGTGGTAAAGCTTCGTGCCGTGCTCGTCCAGCACGTCGAAGTCGTCGCCGATGGAGAAGAACTTTTCGCGAATCACAAACATGGGGTGGATTGTGCTACCCCGGCGGGCGGACCGCACCCGGTCCGCCCGCCGGGCCCGAGGAGGAAGGTCAGGGCTTGAGGACGACCTTGATGCAGCCGTCCTCCTTCTTCTTGAAGATGTCGTACGCGTGCGGCGCCTCCTCCAGCGGCACGCGGTGGGTGACCAGGTCGTCGACGCCGAGCGGGTCGCCGTCGCCGGTGAGCAGCGGCGTGATCTCGTCCACCCACTGCTTCACGTGCGCCTGGCCCATCCGCAGGGTCACGCCCTTGTCGAAGAGGTCGAACATCGGGATCGGGTCGGCCTGACCGCCGTAGACGCCGACGATCGAGACCGTGCCGGCCCGGCGGACCGCGGCGAAGGCGGTGCGCAGCGCGCCCATCCGGTCCACGCCCGCGGTGTCGATCGCCTTGCGCGCGATGGCGTCGGGCAGCATTCCGGCCGCCTTCTGCGCGAACTCCTGGAACGGCGTGCCGTGCGCCTCCATGCCGACGGCCTCGATCACGCTGTCCGCGCCCCGGCCGTTCGTCATCTCCAGCACCGCGCCGGGCACGTCGTCGACCTCGTCGAAGTTGAGCACCTCGATGCCGTTGCGCTGCGCCATGGCCAGCCGCTCGGGCACGTTGTCGGTCGCGATGACCCGCTCCGCGCCGAGGTGACGGGCGATCCGCGCGGTCATCTGGCCGATCGGGCCGAGGCCGGTGACGAACGCCGTACCACCCGGCTCGATGTCCGCCCACTTGGCGGCCTGCCACGACGTGGTCAGCACGTCGGACAGGAAGAGGAAGCGCTCGTCGGGGATGCCGTCCGGCACCTTGATCGGGCCGAAGTGCGCCTGCGGCACGCGCAGGTACTCGGCCTGGCCGCCGGGAACCTGCCCGTACAGCTTGGTGTAGCCGAACAGCGAAGCGCCCTTCTGGTGCTCCTTCACCTGCGTGGTCTCGCACTGCGCGAAGTAGCCCTTGCGGCACATGAAGCAGTGACCACAGGAAATGTTGAACGGGATCACGACCCGGTCGCCCGGGCGGATGTGGGTGACCTCCGGCCCGACCTCCTCGACGATGCCCATCGGCTCGTGTCCGAGCACGTCGCCCTGGTCGAGATACGGCCCGAGAACGTCGTAGAGGTGCAGGTCGGAGCCGCAGATGGCGGTGGAGGTGACCTTGATGATCGCGTCCGTGGGCTCCTGGATCTTCGGGTCCGGGACGTCCTCCACGGACACCTTCGAGGTGCCCTGCCAAGTAAGCGCTCGCATCTGTCCTCCTGCATTCGTCGTCGCCTCGAACGGTGCCCCGGGATCGGCCGGATATGCATTTCTGTGCGTGATTACTTGGCGGGTTCCGGGGCACCCCTTCCCGGACGAACCAGGAAGGCGGAACCATGACGACCACACCCACCGGGAACGAGTTCGCAGTGGTGACCGGTGCCTCCAGCGGCATCGGGTACGAGCTGGCACGGCAGTTCGCCGAGCACGGATACGACCTGCTGATCGCGGCCGAGGACGAGGGGATCGACGAGGCCGCCACGGTGCTGCGCCGGGACGGCCAGAACCAGGTCACGGCCGTCCGGACCGACCTTGCGACCTTCGACGGTGTCGAGACGCTGTACGCCGAGATCCGCGCCACCGGCCGACCGGTGGCCGCCATCGCGATCAACGCGGGCCGCGGCATCGGCGGCGACTTCGCCCGCGACACCAACCTCGAGGACGAACTCAACGTCATCGACGTCAACGTCACCTCGACGGTGCACCTGGCCAAGCGGGTGCTGCCCGACCTGATCGAGCAGGGTGGCGGCAAGGTGCTCTTCACCTCGTCGATCGCGTCGATGATGCCCGGCACCTACCAGGCCGTCTACAACGCGTCGAAGTCGTTCGTGCAGTCCTTCGCCGAGGGCGTGCGTGCCGAACTCAAGGACACCGGCGTCACGGTCACCTCGCTGATGCCCGGCCCCACGGACACCAACTTCTTCCACCGCGCCGACATGGACGACACCAACGTCGGCTCGAGCAAGAAGGACGACCCGGCCCAGGTCGCGGCGCAGGGCTTCGAGGCGCTGATGAAGGGCGAGGAGAAGGTCGTCGCCGGCTCGCTCAAGACCAAGGTGCAA
>CAKUMG010000096.1 GCA_934667465.1 uncultured Actinoplanes sp.
GCGGCATCGTGGGCGTGATCGTGCCCTCGACGACGATGGCGTGCCAGAGGCAGAACATCGCCACGGTCCAGACCTTGCGCGAGTTGTCGGCCACGCCCGCGCGGTGGTCGGCGAGCAGCTTCTGCGCGTAGTTCAGGTCGAGCAGGTGGCCCGCCTGCGAGCCGGCCATGACCGCGCCGAGCCAGTCGCCGACCGCGCCCTTGAGCCAGACCCGGGTCGGGGTCGGGAAGCCCAGCTTGCGGCGGTCGCGCACCGACTCGGGGACGATGCCGCGCATCGCCTCGCGGAACGCCATCTTGGTGCCGTCGCTGTGCGGGGGCAGCTTCAGGTCGGTGGGCAGGCCGGCCGCGGCCTGGTAGACGGCCTGGTCGAGGAACGGCACGCGCAGCTCGAGGGAGTGCGCCATCGACATCCGGTCGGCCTTGGCGAGGATGTCGCCCGGCAGCCAGGTGTGCAGGTCCACGTACTGCATGGACGCGACGTCGTCGACGTCGGCCGTCTCCGCGTACAGGTGGTTGGTGATCGCGGTGTGCGGCTGCGCGGTGAAGCGCATCAGCTCGGCCTTCTCCTCCGGGCTGAAGATGCGCGCGTTGCCGTAGTAGCGCTCCTCGATCGGCGTGGTGCCGCGCTCGAGGAAGCTGCGGCCCTTCATGCCCTCGGGCATGACGTTGGTCAGGTTGCGCAGGCCGCGCTTCATGCCGGGCGACAGCTTGCTGATGCCGGCCAGCGACAGCGGCTCGCGGTAGATCGTATAGCCGCCGAACAGCTCGTCGGAGCCCTCGCCGGACAGCACCACGGTCACGTGCCGGGAGGCGGTCTGCGCCAGGAAGAACAGCGGCACCAGCGACGGGTCGGCGACCGGGTCGTCGAGCAGCTGCACGATGCGCGGCAGCTCGCGGATGACGTCGTCCTCGTTGATGATCGTCGGGATCAGCCGCACGCCGAGCTGGTCCGCGGTGTCCTGCGCGATGCTGATCTCGGAGTAGCGCTCGTCGTCGAAGCCGGCGGTGAACGCGAGCAGGTCCGGCTTGACCTCCTTGGCCAGCGCGACGATCGCCGACGAGTCGACGCCGCTGGACAGGAACGTGCCGACCGGGACGTGGGCGTGCATGTGCTTGCGGACGCTGTCGCGCAGCGCGTCCTGGATCTGCCGCTGGGCGACCTCGGCCGTCAGCGCCAGCGGGCGCAGCGACGGCCGGAAGTAGCGCTCCTGGCGCATGCCGCCGGTCGGGGTCCAGGTCAGCCGGTGGCCCGGGGGGAGCCGCTTGACCTGGCGGTGCAGGGTCATCGGGTCCGGCACGTACTGGAACGTCAGGTAGTGCGAGAGCGCGTCGGTGTCGAGCGCCGCGCCGGAGTTGCCGCTGAACGCCAGCAGCGTCTTGCGCTCGCTGGCCAGGTGGATCCCGTTGGGGGTCTCCAGGATGTAGAGCGGCTTGATGCCGAACTGGTCGCGGGCGGCGTGCAGGGTGCCGGTCCAGTGGTCGTAGGCGACGAACGCGAACATGCCGCGCAGCCGGGGCAGGGCGGCGGCACCCCAGAAGTGGAACGCCGCGGCCAGCACCTCGCTGTCGCCGTGGGTGGCGAAGGTGGCGCTGTTCTCGCGCTCGAGGTCGGCGCGCAGCTCCTGGTAGTTGTAGATCTCGCCGTTGAAGACCATCGTCCAGCGGCCGGCCTGCTCGCCGGTGGGCGGGTAGCTGACCGGCTGGACGCTCTCCTCGCGGTCGATGATGGCGAGGCGCTTGAAACCGAACATCATCCCGTCGCCGACCCGGATCTGGGTGTCGTCGGGACCTCGGTGGTGGATCGTCTCGAGCGCGGCCTCGAAGGCAGCCGTCGTCGCAGGATCCGGTTGCCCGGCGCCTGGGCGGCTACTGATGTACACGGCAAGACCACACATCGCGTTACTCCATCCGTTGGGGCGAATGCGAGGCGAACCGTAGACGGTGACCTGTGAAGAACTTGTGAGGAAATCGTGGATAACCCCGGTAACGTGAAAAAAGATCTGGATCTTCACAGGAATTACACATTGTTGCCCGGCTGGAGGACAATCCCGTCGTGACCGCACGTATCCTGATCGCCGACGACGACCCCAAGCATGCGCAGCTGATCCGCCTCTACCTGGAGAGAGAGGGCCACCAGGTGCTCACCGTCAGTGACGGACGGGCCGCCCTCGACGCGGCGCGGGCGCGCCGGCCGGATCTGGTCATCCTGGATGTGATGATGCCCCTGGTCAATGGGCTTGACGTGTGCCGCATCCTGCGGACGGAGTCCGACGTCGCGATCCTCATGGTCACCGCCCGCTCCTCGGAGAACGACATGCTGCTCGGCCTCGACATCGGCGCCGACGACTACCTGAGCAAGCCGGTGAGCCCGCGCGAGCTGACCGGCCGGGTCCGGGCACTGCTGCGCCGCACGCGGACCGCCGACGCCGCCGCGGGCGCCGTGCTGCGGGCCGGGGAGCTGGAGATCGACCCGGGCCGCTTCGAGGTTCGCGTCGCCGGCGAGCCGGTGTCCCTGACCGCCAAGGAGTTCGGGATCGTCGCGCTGCTCGCGCGCGAGCCCGGCCGGGTCTACACCCGCGCGCAGATCATCGACAAGACGTTCGGCTTCGAGCAGGAGGTCTCCGAGCGTACGGTCGACGCGCACGTGGTCAACCTGCGGCGCAAGATCGAGAAGAACCCGGCCGAGCCCCGCTACGTGCAGACCGTCTACGGCAGAGGCTACCGGATGGCCGAGCAGTGACGTTCCGCCTGCAGGTCTTCCTGCTGGTGATGCTCGTGACGGTGACCGCGATCGCGGCCACCGCCTGGCTGACGCTGAGCCTCACCTCGCGGGAGTACGAGCAGGCACAGCGCGACGCCACCCGCCACCAGACCGAGATCGTCGACGCGGTCCAGCGCTACGGGCTGCTGCGCGGCGGCTGGCCCGGCGTGGACGCGCTGGTCTCGAACCTGTCCGCGAGCACCCGGCTGCACATCCAGCTGCGCACCGAGGACGGCTTCGTGCTGGCCGACTCCGACACCATCGAGGGCCGCGACGCCGGCCCGGTCAGCAACGCCGGCGTCAGCGTCGACCCGCGCCCCCAGCTGGACCCTGCCATCGCCCGGGCCGCCACCGCCGACGTCCCGGTGACCGGGCCGGTCGTGCCGCGCGAGCTGTTCGGCGCCACCCCCGCCGACCGGCTGCGCGGCAGCCCGCCGGCGCTGATGGTCCGCCAGGTCGCGCAATACCGGGCGGCGCTCGAGGCGGCGCGCTGTGCCGCCGACGCCGAGTCCCGGATCGGCACCGAGCCGCTGAACACCCAGCCGCCCTACCTGAGCATGGAGCTGCGGACCCGCTACCCGGAGTGCACCACCCGCGCCGAGCGCACGGTCCTGACGGACACGGCCTGGCTGAACGGGCTGTGGGAGTCCTACCGCGAGTGCGTGGGGCCCGAGGGGCAGAACGACAACGCGGCCAGCTGCCTCTACACCACGTTCACCCGCGGGGTCACCGCCGGCGCGGCCGTGCCGCTGCAGCTCTACCTGGGCGCCAAGGCCGGCACCGGGGTCGGCGACCTGGGCCGCCCGGCCGCGTTCGGCGCCGCCGGGCTGATCGTCGCCGCCGCGCTGGGCACCGCGCTGATCGCCCGCCGGGTCAGCCAGCCCGTGCACCGGCTCACCGAGGCGTCGCACCGGCTCGCCGAGGGCCGCCTCGACGTGCGGGTGCCCGCCGCGGGCAGCAGCGAGCTGGCCCGCCTGTCGGCGTCGTTCAACGCCATGGCCGAGGCGGTGCAGCGCAGCGAGGAGCGCCAGCGCCGGCTGGTCGCCGACGTCGCGCACGAGCTGCGTACGCCGCTGTCGAACCTGCGCGGCTATCTCGAGGGCCTGTCCGACGGCGTGGTCGAGCCGAGCCGCGAGCTGTTCGCCTCGCTGCACGAGGAGACCCTGCTGCAGAACCGCATCCTCGACGATTTGCAGGTCCTCGCCCTGGCCGAGGTCGGCGACCTCAAGTACACCCGGACGCCCACCGACCTCGCCGAGCTCGCCACCGGCGCCGCGACCGCGCACCGGGCCGTCGCCGCCGAGGCGGGCCTCGAACTGCTCGACGACGCCACCGGCCCGGCCCCCGTCGACGCCGACCCCGACCGGCTGCGGCAGGTCCTCGGCAACCTGCTCACCAACGCGATCCGCTACACCGACCCCGGCGGCACGGTCCGGGTCACGGTCCGCACCGAGGGCGAGGAGGTCGTCCTGAAGGTCCGGGACACCGGCGTCGGCATCACCGCCCACGACCTGCCCCGTGTCTTCGACCGCTTCTGGCGCGCCGACCCGGCCCGCCAGCGCGCGACCGGCGGCACCGGCCTCGGCCTGACCATCGCCCACCAGATCGTCACCGACCACGGCGGACGCATCGAGGTCGAGAGTCAACCCCACTTGGGAACGACGTTCACCGTACGGCTGCCGCACCGCCCCTGACGCCGCCGGCGCGGTCAGCGGGTGGCGTGCAGGATCTCCTCGAGCCGCCGTTCCCGTCGCGGGTCTGCGCGCCCGCGGCCGGCTGCTTCTGCGCGAGGGTGGCCGCTTCCGCGGTGAACAGCCCGGTCAGCGCCTCGTTCTCCACCGCGAGGCCGGCCTGCGTGACGGGTGCCGGCGCCGCGCCGGCCGCGGCCTTGACGGCCGCGATGATCTCCGGGCGCAGCCCCGCGATCCGCCCGGCCAGGTCGCCGACGTCCCGCACCCGGGCGACGAAGCCGCGCAGCGACGGCAGCAAGGTCGCGTCGGCGAGGTTCAGCGGCGGGTGGTCGATCGTGACCGTGGCGACGCCGTCCGCAACGACCACCCGGAGGCCCTTCAGCTCTTCGTAGCTGGGCGAGCGGCGCGGCGCTGCAGCGTGCGGTGCTGCTGGCGGACGTGCCGCTGGCCCTGGCCGACGGCGACCGGCTGCACCCCATGCAGCGCGCGTTCATCGAGCGCGACGGGCTGCAGTGCGGCTTCTGCACGCCGGGACAGATCATGTCGGCGGTCGCCCTGGTCGGCGAGGGGCGGGCCGCGACCGGCGACGAGATCCGCGAGCGGATGTCCGGCAACATCTGCCGGTGCAGCTGCTACCCGGCCATCGTCGCCGCGATCCAGGACGCGCAGAAGGTGATGCGCTGATGCGGGCGTACACGTACGCCCGGCCGCCCTCGGTGCGCGAGGCCGTCGCCCTGCCCGGGCCGGGCACCGCGTACCTGGCCGGCGGCACGACCCTGGTCGACCTCATGAAGCTGGAGGTGATGACCCCCGCCCACGTGGTGGACATCAACCGGCTGCCCCTGCGCGGCATCCGGCTCGACGGCGACGGGCTGCACCTCGGCGCGCTCGAGCGGATGAGCGACGTCGCCCGCCACCGGGAGGTGCGCACGGACTTCCCGGTGCTCGCCCAGTCGCTGGAGCTCAGCGCGTCGGCGCAGCTGCGCAACATGGCCAGCATCGGCGGCAACCTGCTGCAACGCACCCGCTGCGGCTACTTCCGTGACGTCACGACCCCCTGCAACAAGCGGGAACCGGGCAGCGGCTGCGCGGCCCTGACCGGCGTCCACCGCACCCACGCGATCCTCGGCACCAGCGACGCCTGCCTGGCCACCCACCCCAGCGACCTCGCCGTCGCGCTGCTGGCCCTCGGCGCCGGGGTGCGGCTGGTCTCCGCCGCCGGCACCCGTACGGTGCCGCTCGACGCGTTCTACACCCTGCCCGGCAGCACGCCGCACATCGAGAACGTCCTCGCCCCCGGCGAGCTGGTCACCGGCGTCACCGTCCCCCGTTCCCGCTTCGCCGCCCGTTCCCGGTACGTGAAGATCCGCGACCGGCAGTCGTACGAGTTCGCGCTGGCCTCGGCCGCCGTCGCCCTCGACGTGTCGCGCGGCACCATCCGGCAGGCCCGCGTCACCGCCGGCGGGGTCGGCACCCGGCCGTGGCGCCTCACCCCGGTCGAGCGCGCGCTGACCGGCCGGCCCGCCGCAGCCGCCACGTTCGAGGCCGCAGCCGCGAGCGCCGCGGACGGAGCCCGCCCCCGCACCCACAATGCCTTCAAACCGGAGCTGCTCCGCCGTACGGTGCTGCGCGCCCTCACCGAACTGCACGAGCGCCATGCCTGAGTTCTCCGAGGAGCTGCTCGTACGCGTCCGCGGCGGCGTCCCGTTCGTCGCCGCCACGGTCACCGGGGTGGACGGCGGCGCACCCCGCGCTCACCCACTCAGTCAGGAGTCACGATGACCGTCTCCTCCGTCGGACGCGAGACCGACCGGGTCGACGGCCGGGTCAAGGTCACCGGCGCGGCCTCCTACGCCGCCGACCACCCGCTGCCGGACCTCGCCCACGCCGCCGTCGTCACCAGCACCATCGCCCGGGGCCGCGTCCTGGCCCTGGACGTCACCGCCGCGCGGTCCGCACCCGGGGTCCTCGCCGTCTACCACCCGGACGACAACCTGCGGCTCATCACCCCGTCGCCCACCTCGCCCGTGGGGATCGTGGAGAACTTCGTGCCGTTGCAGGACCACGAGATCCGCTACCGCGGGCAGGCCATAGCCGTCGTGGTCGCCGAGACCGCCGAGCAGGCGCGCGACGCCGCGGCGCTGGTCACCGCCCGCTACGAGGCGACGGCCGCCCGCACCTCGCTCGCGGCCGGCAGCCCCGGACAGACGCCCGTGTTCCCGCCCGAGTTCGGCTTCGCCGCGCCGGACCTGACCCTGCTCGCCCCCGGTGTCGGCTCCATCGACGCGGCCCTGGCCGGCAGCGACGTGGTCGTCGAGGGCACGTTCCACCACCCGATCCAGCACCACGTCGCCATGGAACCGCACGCCGCCACCGCCCGGTGGAACGCCGGCGGCACCGAGGTGACCGTCTGGACCGGGTCGCAGGCGCCCGGCATGGCCACCCAGCTGCTCGGCCCCCGGCTCGGCATCCCGCCCGCCTCGGTGCGGGTCGTCTGCACCTGGACCGGCGGCGGCTTCGGCAGCCGGGTCCGGTCCTGGAACGACTCGATCATCGCCGCCGGCGCCGCCCGCCGACTCGGCCGTCCCGTCGAGCTCACGCTGACCCGGGAACAGGTGTTCACCATGGTCGGCCACCGCGCCCAGGTCATCCAGACGGTCCGGCTCGGTGCGACCCGCGCCGGCGTCCTGACGGCGCTCAGCCACGAAGCCGACGCGGAGATGCCGGCCGTCGGCGGGTGGCCGCAGCTGCCGACCGCCGACACCTCCGACGCGCTCTACCGGACCCCGAACCTGCACCTGCGCCAGCGCTGGGTCACCCTGGACCTGCCGCCGACCTGGGCGATGCGCGGCCCGAACGAGGCCGCAGGCGCGTTCGCGCTGGAGACCGCGATGGACGAGCTCGCCGTCGCCACCGGAGTCGACCCGGTCGAGCTGCGGCTGCGCAACTACGCCACGATCATGCCGGGCACCGGCCGGCCCTTCTCCAGCAAGCACCTCGACGACTGCTACCGCGTCGGCGCCCGCCGCTTCGGCTGGCCGGCCCGCCGCCGGGAACCCGGCAGCCGCACCGACGGCGACTGGCTGATCGGCGTGGGCATGGCGTCGGCGATCTATCCGGGCAGCCGGATGGCCGTCGCCACCGCCGTCGAGCTGCGCGCCGACGACACCGCCGTCGTGTCCACCGCGACCAGCGACATGGGCACCGGCTCGCTCACGATGCTCGCCGTCGCCGGCGCCGACCGCCGCGGCATCCCGGTCCGGAAGGTGACCCCGCGCCTCGGCGACTCCGCGCTGCCGCCGGGAGCCGTCGCCGCGGCCTCCCAGGTCACGGCGAGCACCGTGCCGTCGATCCACGCCGCCGCCGGCTACGCGATCCGCGAACTGATCCGGCTCGCGGTGACCGAGCGGCGCTCACCCTGGCACGGCACCCACCCGGCCGGGCTCCGCTACGCCGGCGGCAGCCTGCACGGGGACGGCCGCTCGCTCACCTTCGGGCGGCTGCTGGCCACGATCGGCCGGGACAGCGTCGTCGTGCAGAAGCTGACCCAGCCCGAGCCCTCGCAGTACGAGTTCCACAGCTTCGGCGCCCACTTCTGCGAGGTCCGGGTCCACCGCCTCACCCGCGAACCCCGGGTCACCCGGTTCACCACCGTCGTGGACGCCGGGCGGATCGTCAACGCCCAGACCGCCCGCAGCCAGCTCGTCGGCGGCGTCGTCTTCGGCATCGGGCAGGCGCTGCTCGAGGAGGACCCCCTCGAAACCGCGACCGGGCGCCTGGCGGCCGGGAATCTGGCCGACTACCTGGTGCCCGTCAACGCCGACATCCCGGACATCGACGTGTCCTGGCTGGACCGGCCCGACCCGCACGTCGGCGGCCTGGGCAGCCGCGGGCTCGGCGAGCTCGGCACGGTGGGCTCGGCCGCCGCGGTCGGCAACGCCATCTACGACGCCACCGGCATCCGGGTCCGCGAAACACCCATCACCCTGGACAAACTGCTGCGGTGACGGGTCCGCCCGGGGAAGGGGGATCGAGGTCCACCTCGAGCCCGGCGTCGGCGAAGCAGCCCTTCTCGCGGGCCACCCACACGAAGGCGTCGCGCCCCGCGGCCCCGAACGGGCCGGGCTGCGCTCAGGCGTCGCGCCGCGCGACCGCGGCCCGGCCGGCCAGCGCCGCGACCGCACCGGCGGCGACCAGGAGGGCGAGCACCCCGAAGCCGTACGTGCGGGTGGCGAGCGACGCGACGCCGGCGACCAGCAGCGGTCCCCCGGCGTCGCCCAGTTCGCGGCCGAGCTCGGCGGAGCCCATCGTCTGCCCGAGCCGCGCCTCGGGGGTGCTCGCCGCGAGCGCCGCGAAGCCCAGCGGCGTGATCAGCCCGGTGCCGACGCCGATCAGCGCGGCACCGGCGAGGACCCCCGCGAGGCCGGGCAGCATGGCCGCCGCCAGGCCCGCGGCGGTGAGGGCCAAGCCGGCGCCGAGTCCCGTACGGGTGCTCAACCGCCCCTCGTCGACCGCGCGGCCCGCCCGCGGTTGCACGATCGCGGCGCACAAGGCGAGCAGTGACACGGCGGCGCCGGTGGCCAGCGTGCCCAGCCCGGCGGCGCGACCGGTGACCGGCAGGAACCCGACGCCTACCGACAGGGCCGCGGTGGCGGCGGCGAGCGCGGCGGTCGGTGCCAGGAACGCGGGATCGGCCAGCCGGCGGGCCAGGTCGACGACGGTCTGCCGGACCTTGGGCAGCGGCGGCACGACCGGCACGGCCACCAGGGCCCAGACGGCGACACCCGCGCCGAGCACCGCGAGCACGACGAACAGCAGCCACAGGCCGCCGGCCCACACGAGCACGCCACCGAGCAGCGGGCCGAGCGTGTAGCCGAGCGACTTCCAGAACCCGTACGAGCCGAAGGCCCTGCCGTGCCGTGCGGCGGGGTTGAGCCGGGCGACCAGCGCGGACGCGGCCGGCGAGAACGCGGACGCGGCGGCGCCCTGCCCGAGCCGCGCCGCCCACAACCACCCGGGGCTGTCGGCGACGACGTAGACCAGCGACGCCGCCGCGAACGCGATCAGCCCGCCGATCAGCACCGGTCGCGGCCCGACCCGGTCGGCGAGGGTGCCGAAGACCGGCTTGAGGAGCACCTCCGCGCCGTCGTACAGGGCGAGCAGCCCGCCGAGAACGAGCAGCGAGGTGACCGCGCCGCCTGCGAACCCGCCCAGGTTGGCGGCGATGCCGTGCGCACCGAACGCGGTGGTGAAACCGGCCGCGTACAGCGGCCACATCTGCCGGTTCATCGGCACTCCCGGCAGGTCGTCACGTCAGTGCTCGCACAGACGTCGCCACGTCAGTGGCTGGACAGAACGTCGTCATGTCAGTGCCTGCACAAAATAGAGCACGGCCAGGGCCGTCGCCAAACCGCCGAGCAGCAGCCGCAGCGCTCGTTCCGGCAGCCGGGGCTGCAGCCGGGCGCCGAGATAGCCGCCGATGAGCCCGCCGGCGCCGCAGAGCAGCCCGAGCGTCCAGTGCGGGGCGATGTCCCCGCTGGTGGTCAGGGCGAGGATGCCGTACGTGACCGCGCCCGCCCCGGACGTCACGAACGTGCACGCCAGCGCGGCGGGCGCGATCGCCCTCATCGGCGTGCCGCGCCCGGCGAGGATCGGCCCGAGCAGCGACCCGCCCCCGATCCCGTAGATCCCGCCGACCGCACCGACCGCCACGCCGAGCCCCAGCATCGTGCGCCGCCCCAGCGGCGGCCGGTCCCGGCTCCCCGGGCGCGCGGCCCGCACCATCAGCCACACCCCCAGCGGCAGCAGCACCACGGCGACCACGAGCCGGAACACCCGCGGCCCGGGGATCGCGAACACCCGGATGCACGCCCCGGCCACGACCCCGGGCAGCGTCCCGGCCAGCAGCAGCCGCGTCAACGGCCCGCCCAGCCCCCCGGCCCGCCGGTAGCGGGCCAGCGCGCCGGGCCCGGCGACCACGTTGTACAGCAGGTTGGTGGGCGTCACGGCCGGGCTGGGCACGTGCAGGATGCTGAGCTGCACGGGCAGCAGGAACACGGCGCCGGAGACCCCCACCGGCGCGGTGACCAGCGAGATCACCAACCCCGCCGCGAACCCGGCGAGCCCGGTCTCCCAGCTCACCCGCGCTCCCGTCCCGCGCCGGCCGGCCCCTCGGCCGGCCCGCCGGACAGCCTCTCGTGCGGCCCGCCGGACAGCCCCTCTTCCGGCCCGCCGTCCGGCCCGTCACTGCGATGCGCCGATGCCCCGTTGTTCATGTGCGGAGGTGGGAGGCGCCGTTGAGGTCGAGGACGGCGCCGGAGGCCCAGACCGCGCCGGGCGAGGTCAGGTACACCACGGCCGCGGCGACCTCCTCGGGGGTGCCGACCCGGCCGAACGGGCTCTGCCCCAGCACCGCCGCCCCCTCGGGCCCGGCGAGCTTGGCGGCCTGCCGCTCGGTGCCGACGAAGCCCGGCGCGACCGAGCAGACCGCGATGCCGTGCGGCGCCAGGGCGACCGCCATCGACTGCCCGAACGCGTGCAGCCCCGCCTTCGCCGCCCCGTAGGCCGGGAAGTCGGGCTCACCCCGGAACGCCCCGCGCGAGCCGATGTTGACGATGCTGCCGCCCGCGCCCCGGTCGATCAGGTGCCGCGCGACGCAGAACGTGACGTTGGCGGCCCCGAGCAGGTCGACGTCCAGCATGCGCCGCCAGGATTCCTGCCATTGCTCGTACGGGACCTCGGCGATCGCATGCCGGTTGCCCGGCCCGGGCGCGACGGCCGCGTTGTTGACCAGCACCTCGACCCCGCCCAGCGCCGCGACCGCATCGTCCACGATGCCCGCCGCCCGGGCGGGATCGCTGATGTCACCGCCCACCAGCGCGTGCCCGTCACCGGGTAGCAGCGCGAGGGTCTCCTCGGCGGCCGCCCGCCCGCTCGCGTAGTGCACCGCCACGCGATCCCCGCGCCCGGCGAGCGCCACGGCGATCGCCCGCCCGATCCCC
>CAKUMG010000097.1 GCA_934667465.1 uncultured Actinoplanes sp.
CGAGCCGTACCGCTACCCGCTGACCATGTCAGTGATCAAGTAGCAGGTCCCGCACCACGGCGTCGGCGAGCAGCCGCCCGCGCAGGGTGAGGACAGCCCGGCCGCCCGCGAAGGCGGCCGGGTCGAGCAGGCCGCCCGCCAGCGCCGCCGCCGCGCCCTCCGGGTCGGCGGCGGCCAGGGGCAGCCCCTCGCGCAGGCGCAGCCCCAGCATGACGCGCTCGGTCGCCTGGTCACCGTCGGTGAGCAGCTCCCGGGCTAGGCCCGGGGAGACGCCCGCGGACAACCGCTGCGCGTACGCGGTGGGGTGCTTCACGTTCCACCAGCGCACGCCGCCGACGTGGCTGTGCGCCCCGGGCCCGAACCCCCACCAGTCGCCGCCGGTCCAGTAGAGCCGGTTGTGCCGGCAGCGCGCCGCCTCCGACGTGGCCCAGTTGGAGACCTCGTACCAGGAGAAGCCCGCCGCCGTCAGCGCCTCCTCGGCGGCCAGGTAGCGGTCGGCGGCCACGTCGTCGGACGGGTACGGCAGCTCGCCGCGCCGCATCCGGGCGGCCATCCGCGTGCCGTCCTCGACGATCAGCGAGTACGCGCTCACGTGGTCCACGCCCGCGTCGAGCACCGCCCGCAGCGAGGCGGCGAAGTCCTCCGCGGTCTCCCCCGGCGTGCCGTAGATCAGATCGAGGTTGACGTGCTCGAACCCGGCCTCGCGGGCCTCGGCGGCGGCCTGCGGCGCCCGCCCGGCGGTGTGCCTGCGCTCCAGGATCGCCAGCACGCCGGCCGAGGCGGACTGCATGCCCAGCGAGATCCGGGTGAAGCCCGCGGCGCGCAGCTCACGCAGCGACTCACGCGTCACCGACTCGGGGTTCGCCTCGGTGGTGATCTCCGCGTCGGCGGCGAGGCCCCAGGTGCGGTCGATGCCCTCGAGGATCCGGCCGAGGTCGCGCGGGGAGAGCAGGGTCGGCGTCCCCCCGCCGACGAAGACGGTGTCGACCGGCCGCCCCGGAAGGATCTTGGCGGCGAGATCGACCTCTTCCAGGACCCGGTCGGCGTACTCGTCGCGGCTTGCGCCACCCCCGAGCTCCGCCGCCGTGTACGTGTTGAAGTCGCAGTACCCACACCGGCTGGCGCAGAAGGGCACATGGACGTAGACCCCGAACCCGCGCCGCCCCGCGGCTCGCAGGGCGGTCTCCGGCAGCGAGCCGTCACTCGGGACGGGCTCACCGTCGGGCAGAACTCCAGGCATCCGTCAAGTGTGCACGGCGCCGGTTAGGGTCTTGCGCATGGCTCTGGTCCGATCCGTCACCGACGCCGGGGTGACCACGCTGACGCTGGACAGCCCCGCGAACCGCAATGCGCTCTCGTCCGCGCTGATGGGCGAGTTCCTCGACCGGCTCGGGGAGGCCCTCACCGACCTCGCCGTGCGCGCGGTGGTGATCTCGCACACCGGCCCGGTCTTCTGCTCGGGCGCGGATCTCAAGGAGACCGCGGCGACCCCCGACGACGGCCGCGTCCCGGCCGAGATGATGGCCGACGTGCTCGCCGCGATCTGGGAGTTCCCCAAACCCGTGGTGGCCCGGGTCGCCGGCCCGGCCCGCGCGGGCGGGCTGGGCCTGATCGCGGCCGCCGACCTGGCCGTGTGCACCCGCGACGCCACGTTCGCGTTCTCCGAGGTCCGGCTCGGGGTGATCCCGGCGGTGATCAGCGCCACCGTGCTGCCCCGCCTCGCGCCGCGCGCCGCCGCCGAGCTCTACCTGACCGGCGACGTGTTCGACGGGGCCCGGGCCGCCGAGATCGGGCTGGTGACCCGGGCGGTCCCGGCCGGCGAGCTCGACGACGCCGTGGCCGCGTACTGCGCCTCCCTGGTCCGGGGCGGCCCGATCGCGCTGGCCGGCACCAAGCAGCTGCTGCGCCGCACGCCCGCCGGCTCGGTCCGCGCCGACCTGGCCGACCTCGCCGCCCGCTCGGCCGGCTACTTCAAGTCGGCGGAGGGCCGCGAGGGCGTGGCGGCGTTCCGGGAGAAGCGGCCCGCGTCGTGGGTGCCGTCGGAGTAGGGGGTATCTGGTGGGTCAGGGCGGTCGCCGGCGAGGTCCAGGTTTCGTCTCGCAAGTGGGGCGGACGGCCGGATACCGGGGTTGTATCGGGCCGTTCGCACCGCGCCGCGAGGCGGAAGCTGGGCCCGGCGGCGGCCGTCCTGGTCCACCAGATGCCCCCTCAAGCGGGCGTTGACTACGCTTGGTCGTCCGTCGCCCGTGATGGGGAGGTGTGGGTGAAGCGCAAGCCGGTGGCCGTCCTGGCGGTGATCGTCCTCCTGGGCGCGCTCGGCTTCGTGGTCTCCCAGTCGTTCAGCGGCAACATCAAGCTGCCCTACCTCGGCCCCGAGTGCACGGTCCGCGCCGACGGGCAGGTGACCCTCGACGCCGTCCAGATGGCGAACGCGGCCACGATCTCCGCGATCGGCGTGCGCCGCAAGATGCCGGAGCGGGCGGTCGTCGTGGCGCTCGCCACCGCGCTGCAGGAATCGAAGCTGGAGAACCTCGACAACGGCGACCGGGACTCCGTCGGGCTGTTCCAGCAGCGCCCCAGCCAGGGCTGGGGCACCCCGGAGGAGATCCAGGACCCGCGCTACGCCGCCCGCAAGTTCTACGCCGGGCTCAAGAAGGTCAGGGGCTGGGAGGAGATGCGGGTCACCGACGCCGCGCAGAAGGTGCAGCGCTCGGCGTTCCCGGAGGCGTACGAGAAGTGGGCCGACGAGGCGGAGGTTCTGGCCCGCGCGCTCACCGGCCGCGCGACCGGCGCCGTGGAGTGCTCGGTGCCCAGCGAGCCGGCCCTGCGCGGGGTGGCCGCCGCGGCCGAGCTGACCGAGGCGCTGCGGCTCGACTGGGGCGTCAAGGCGGTCACCGAGGCCGAGATCCGGGTGACCGTCGACGACCCCGCCAAGGGCTGGCGGTACGCGCACTGGCTCGTGTCGCACGCCCGGACCACGGGTCTCGAACGGGTACGTTTCGCCGACCTCGAGTGGAACGCCCCCGACGGCAAGTGGCAGCCCGTGACCGGCGACCGCCGGGTGGGGCCGGGCACCGTGGTGGCCGAGGTCTTTCCCTGAGCTGGGCATCCATGGCCTTCACACCGGTCTGCCCGAGTCATCGCGCTACGTATACATCGACATGGACAGACAGCAACGCCCCTGGTACTAGTTATTCGTGCTCCACGCCCTCCCCTGGATCCTCTTCGGAGCAGTCAGCCTAGGCGCGATCGTCACGGGCGTGAGCCGGCACCGGCCGGCCCGGTCCGCGCCGTGGCTGCTGCTCGCCGCCGCGGTCTCCTGCCTCGCCATCGGCGACGTCTTCTACGCGTACGGCCAGGCCACCGCCTCGGACATCTGCTATCTCACGATGATCGTGTTCGTCGCGCTCGCGGTGATCCAGCTGACCCGCGGCGGCACCCTGCTGATGACCCGGGCGCGCCTCATCGACCTGCTGGCCTGCGCCTGCGCGTCGCTGCTGGTGATCTGGGTCTTCGTGATCGGCGACATCGTCCGGTTCGGCGACATCGTCCCGTCGGACGTGATCGGCGCGGTGCTGCTGCTCGTGGTGACGGTCCGGCTGATCGTCGCCACCTGGTTCACCTGGTCGGCCGTGCTGCTCTGCGTGGGCGCCGGCGCGATGCTGGCCAGCGACATCGCGTACGGGCTGCACCCCAGCTGGTGGACCGAGTCCGGCTACGCGGTGCTCTACCTGTCCTGGGGCGCCGCCGCCCTGCACCCGTCGATGGTCCGGCTCACCGCGCCGGTCCCGATCCGGCCGGCGCCGTGGCAGGGCCGCTGGGCGCTGCTGCTCGGCCTCTCCGTCGCGACGCCGCCGCTGGTGCTGCTGATCGAGGCGGTCCAGGGCGCGGTCCACGACGGCGTGGTCATCGCCGTGGCCGGCGCGCTCACGCTGGTGCTCACGTTCACCCGGCTCGCCGACTCGGTGTCGGTCAGCAGCCAGGCGCTGCGCCGCGAACGCGTCCTGCGCGAGGCCAGCGCCGCCCTGGTCACGGCGTCCGGCGAGGCCGCCGTCGACAGGGCCGTGCGCGCCGCCGTCGACCAACTGCTCCCGCCCGCCGACATCGTCCGCGTGGTGTTCGCCCCCGACGACCGCTCGCTGGCGACCGAGGACCTGCCCTCGCCGCCGGAGACCCCGGACGGCACCCGCAGCTGGTGGCTGAGCCGGACCCCGGACCCCCGCGGCACGGAACGCGTCACGCTCGTCTGCCCGCTCTGGCTGGAACCGCTCGCCGTCGCCCGCCCGCACGGCGGCGCGCTGCTCATCGAGGGCCGCCACGACGTCATCACCGCGGGCCGGGACGCGCTGGAGGTGCTGGCCGGCCAGGCGGCGCTCGCCCTCGACCGGATCTGCCTGGTCGACGCGGTGGGCCGCCGCGACAGCGACATCTACCTGCGGACAGTTGTCCGCAACACCGCCGACCTCATGCTGGTCATCGACGAGGACCAGGCCATCCGCTACGCGAGCCCGGCCCTGCGCACCCTGATCGGCAAGGAGGAGTTGCCGCCCTTCGCCACGCTCGCCGACCTGGTCCACCCCGATGACAGCGGCCAGGTCCACCGCGCCCTGCGCAAGGAGGGCGACGGCGTCCTCTACTGCTCGCTGCAGCGCGGCGACCAGACCCAGGTCATGGTCGAGGCCACCTACCGCGACCTGCGCGACGACCGCCTCGTCCGCGGCTTCGTCGTCACCCTGCGCGACGTCACCCGCTCGCACGACCCGGTCGAGCGGGTCCCGCACCTCGACCACGTCGACGAGCTCCCCGCCTGGGTCAACCGGCGCAGCGCGCAGCACAAATTCCGTTACTGACGATCAAAAGCACGATTTTGTACGGCTGACGGAAAGCCACACTGTGCACCGCCGATGCGGGTGTTTGGTCCCGGCCGTAGCGGGGGTTCCGGGTTCTCCTGCGTGGTCACCGTCAGGGGGTGTCCCGTGGATCACGGCGACTCGCCCTGTCCAGGGAACACCTGCTGCCCCGGACAAGCAGGAAGCCGGACCCCCGAGGGGATCCGGCTTCCTGGTCGGTCGTTCCGTGCCCTCGAGGAGGGCCCGGGGTCAGCGACGGCTGTAGCCGCGGCGACCGCCGATGCCGGCGACCAGGGCGACACCGATGGCGGCGAGGACGATCTGGAAGAGCAGCTCGGTCCAGTCGAAGCCGGAGGTGCCGTTGACACCGAAAGCGTTGGCCAGAACAGTGCCCAGCAGGGCGGCGACCACACCGATGACCATGGTCAGCCAGATCGGGATGTTCTGCTTGCCGGGCACGACCAGGCGGCCCAGGGCGCCGATCACGAGGCCGACGATGAGTGCGGTGATGATTCCGGTGATGGTCATTTCTGATCCTCCTCGGGGGTGGAGCAACCGTTGCGTCCGTCGATCAGCAGAGTTCCCGACGCCCTCCGCAGCCAAACCGGGTTTTTGCCAGGAGACTCCCAGGCCGGCACCCTTGCCACCCCACCGTCGATCACGTTTGCGCAGCTCACGGCGCCACGATCCGCCGTACGAGAGGCGGTAAAAATCCTTCTCAGGTGACCTGGGGACGCGGCTCACGGCCCCTCGGGATACGGCTCCGCTGACCCCGGGGCGCGGCTCAGGTCGCCTCGGGACACGACGAAGCCCCGGCGCGCGGGCACCGGGGCTTCGTCGTGGACGGTTACTTCTTGGGCTTGGCGGCCTCGACGGTGTCCGACGTCGACAGCGCGGCGATGAAGGCCTCCTGCGGCACCTCGACGCGGCCGACCATCTTCATCCGCTTCTTGCCTTCCTTCTGCTTCTCCAGCAGCTTCCGCTTGCGGGTGATGTCACCGCCGTAACACTTCGCGAGGACGTCCTTGCGGATCGCGCGGATGGTCTCGCGGGCGATGATGCGGCTGCCGATGGCGGCCTGGATCGGCACCTCGTACTGCTGGCGCGGGATCAGCTTCTGCAGCTTGCCGGCCATCGAGACGCCGTACGCGTACGCCTTGTCCTTGTGCACGATCGCGCTGAACGCGTCGACCGGCTCGCCGTGCAGCAGGATGTCGACCTTGACCAGATCGGACGCCTGCTCGCCGGAGGGCTCGTAGTCCAGCGACGCGTAGCCCTTGGTCTTGCTCTTCAGCTGGTCGAAGAAGTCATAGATGATCTCGCCCAGCGGGAGCGTGTAGCGCAGCTCGACCCGCTCGGAGGACAGATATTCCATGCCGAGCAGGTTGCCGCGGCGGCCCTGGCACAGCTCCATGACCGCGCCGACGAACTCGTTGGGCACCAGCACGGTCGCGCGCACCGTGGGCTCCCTGATCTCGGCGATCTTGCCGGCGGGGAACTCGCTGGGGTTGGTGACCGTGGCTTCCTTCATGTCCTCGGTGATCACCTGGTAGATCACGTTGGGCGCGGTGGAGATCAGGTCGAGGTTGAACTCGCGTTCCAGCCGCTCGCTGATGATCTCGAGGTGGAGCAGGCCGAGGAAGCCGCAGCGGAACCCGAAGCCGAGCGCCGTGGACGTCTCCGGCTCGTAGACCAGGGCGGCGTCGTTGAGCTTGAGCTTGTCGAGCGCGTCGCGCAGCGCCGGGTAGTCGGAGCCGTCGATCGGGTAGAGGCCGGAGTAGACCATCGGCCGCGGGTCCTTGTAGCCGCCGAGGGCCTCCTGGGCCGGCCGGCTGTTGCCCGTCACCGTGTCGCCGACGCGGGACTGCCGCACGTCCTTCACGCCGGTGATCATGTAGCCGACCTCGCCGACGCCGAGCGCACCGGCCTTCTCCATCTCGGGCGACACGACGCCGATCTCGAGCAGCTCGTGCACGGCACCGGTGGACATCATCTTGATCCGGTCGCGCGCCTCGATCCGCCCGTCGATCACCCGGACGTACGTGACCACGCCCCGGTACACGTCGTAGACGGAGTCGAAGATCATCGCCCGCGCCGGGGCGGCGGCGTCGCCGACCGGCGGCTTGAACTGCCGGACGATCTCGTCGAGCAGGTGCTCCACGCCCTCGCCGGTCTTGCCGGAGACCTTGAGCACGTCGCCGGGCTCGCAGCCGATGAGCTTCGCGAGCTCCTCCGCGTACTTCTCGGGCTGCGCGGCGGGCAGGTCGATCTTGTTGAGCACCGGGATGATGTGGAGGTCGTTCTCCATGGCCAGGTAGAGGTTGGCCAGCGTCTGCGCCTCGATGCCCTGCGCGGCGTCCACGAGCAGGACCGCGCCCTCGCACGCCGCGAGACTGCGGGACACCTCGTACGTGAAGTCGACGTGGCCCGGGGTGTCGATCATGTTCAGCACGGCGGACTCGCCCGCCTGCTCGCCGTTGCGGACCGACCACGGCATCCGCACGGCCTGGCTCTTGATCGTGATGCCGCGCTCGCGCTCGATGTCCATGCGGTCGAGGTACTGGGCGCGCATCTGCCGCGGATCGACCACACCGGTGATCTGCAGCATCCGGTCGGCCAGCGTCGACTTGCCGTGGTCGATGTGGGCAATGATGCAGAAGTTCCGGATGCGACCCGGATCGGTCGCTCCGATGACATTCACGCCGGGGTCGAGCGGTCCAGGCACGTTCATCCGTTCTCAAGCAAGGTCAGGGGCGTCAGCTCGCGGCCGAACCACGCCGGCCACCCACCCATGGTCCCACGCCGCGCGCCCCACCCGCGGACCAGACCCGGACGCCTGCCCCGCCGCCCCGCCCGCCTGCCTCTCGGCCCACCGCCCCGCGGGCGCCGTGACCCCCGGATCCGCAGGACCGCAAAGCCCCCGGACCGGGCTCACACCCAGTTGAGCGGCCGACGCTCCCCCACGGGCCCGCGCGACCCGGCGAATCACGCAGGATCCGTCCGACCGCAATGCCCGCGACGCACACGGGACCGCGAAACCCGCGGGAGCCCGGTCAGTCGGGCGGCGCCAGGAACAGCGACGCCAGCCGCGGCAGCCGCTTGTCCATCTCCTCCTCGTCGTCGAAGTCCCACAGCATCGCCGCGTCGGGGCGCCCGGACGGCACCCCGCTCGGCGGCAGCTCCTCGCCCGTGGCCTTGCGGTAGGCCTCCGCGGCGATGGTCAGCACCGCCCCGGCCTCGAACACCGCCCCCGTCTTGGCGGCGGCCTTGACCGCCGGCAGGGCTGCCAGCGAGTCGGGCTCGCGGACCGCCTTGGCCAGCACGTCGCGCCCGTTGGCGATCAGCCAGCCCCGGAAGGCGTCGAAGCCGTCGTCGTCACACCCGCCGTTGATCAGATAGGCCGCAGCCCACAGGTCTTCCTTGCCGGAGGCCGCCATCACCTTGTCGAGGTGACGGCCCCACGCCACGATCTCGTCGGGCGCCCGGCCCGCCAGGTCGTCCACCACGCGCTCGGCCACCACGTCGGGCGAGCCCGGCCGGTCGGCGGTCGCCCGGTCGATGACCGCCCAGAAGTCGTCCGTTCTCATGCGGGAGAGCTTGCCAGGCGGGTACGACAAAACCGGGGAGGCAGGATGGAGGCATGCGTCCGGTATCGCTTCCCGACATCGCGTACGGCGCGACAGCCGTACGCCCGGATTGGTCCGATCTGCCCCCTCGGGTGCGGGCGGCGATCGACCGCCGGCTGGGCTCGCCCGTGCTGGCCTCCAAGTCCGCCGGAGGCGGCTTCACCAGGGCTTTCGCCGCACTCGTCGAGACCACGGGCGGCAGCGCGTTCCTCAAGGGCGCTCCGCTCGACGACCCGGCTGCCGACTGGTACGCCCATGAGGCGACCGTCACAGCGATGCTGCCCGCCGAGGTCCCCGCCGCCCGCCCGCGCTGGACCCTGGAGGCCGAGGGCTGGTTCGTGCTGTGCCTGGAGCCGATCGACGGCACCGTGCCGGCCCTGCCGTGGCATCCCGACCAGCTCGAGTCGGCCCTGCGCGCCTGGCACGTGGCGGCCTCCGCCCTGCGCCGCCCGCCGGAAGGGCTACGGCTGCCCCCGCTGGCCGGGATCGTGCGCAGCGAGCTGTCCTGGTGGTCCGAGGTCATGGCGGGCCAGATGCCGCTGCCGCCGGCCCCGGCCTGGGCCGCGGACCGGCTGGACGAGCTGGCCGGCTTGGAACAGCGGCTCCCCGGCCTGGTGGACGGTCCCGGCATGCTGCACGGCGACCTCCGGATCGACAACGTCATGATCGACCAGTACGGGCACAGCTGGCTCTGCGACTGGACCTGGCCGTGCCGGGGCGAGGCCTGGTTCGACACGGTGACCCTGCTCGTCACCGCGTACGCCAGCGGCCTCGACGCGGACCGCCTGCTGGAGCCGTGGGACGCCCCGCCCGAGGGTGTCGACGGCGTCCTCGCCGCGATGGGCGGCTACTGGCTGACCCGCGCGGCGGCGGGCCCGAGCAGCGCCTCGCCGCACAGCCGCCAGCACCAGCGGTTCAGCGGGCAGCAGGCGCTGGCCTGGCTGGCGGAGCGCCGCGGCTGGGTGCGTTGAGACGCTGCTCATCGCCCTCGGGGCGGCTCGCTCGATTTGGGGGCCACGTATCACGCCTGATACATTGGCTCGTCGTGTGTAGCAGCACGCTACTGTGTGCTGCTCACTGTTCAGTACATCATCCGAACTAGTCAGGACAAGGCTGTCGCGTGGCGAACATCAAGTCCCAGATCAAGCGCAACCGGCAGAACGAGAAGGCCCGGCTGCGCAACAAGTCGGTCAAGTCGTCTCTGAAGACCGTGATCCGCAAGCTGCACGAGGCGAGCGACTCGGGCAACACCGAGTCGGCGACCGCGCTGCTCCGTGACGCCTCGCGCCAGCTCGACAAGGCTGTCAGCAAGGGTGTCATCCACAAGAACCAGGCGGCGAACCGCAAGTCGGCCATCGCCAAGAAGATCGCGGCGCTCTCCGCCTGATCCGCACGAGGCACCCTCTGCACGGCGGCACCCTCGACATGAGGCAGGTCGCCCTCGGTGGGGTCCTCACGAGGCAGGCCCACGCCACCGGGTCCCGGTTCACGCCGGTCCGGAGGTCTCCAGGGAGCCTCCCCCTCCGATCGGGCGCGTCCGGTCGGCGCTCCGGCACAGGCCCCGCCTTGCCGTAGCGGTAGTGCCTGCCCGGCAGGCCCCGCACCGTCGCTCCGGCGCCGGGTGCCGGGCCCGCTGTTCGCAGAGCTGGTCCTGGACCACATTCGGGCGCCGCTGGACTCCGGTCCGGCGGTGCCCGAGTCTTTTCCTTCGACACCCGTGCTTCGCGTACGCCTTCCGGCAGCGACACGCCCGGTCCGGGCCGCCCGAGCGATTCGACCCCGGGCGATCGGCGGCGGTGTGCCCCGGATCACGTACACCCCGCAAATCAGACATCCAGCCTGATCGAGGCGGTGCCCGGGGGCATCGGGATGGCCAACTACCGATATGTCTGGTTTCGCGTTCCATGGTCAGCGGGGTGCGCGGAGGAGTGAGTACCGGGGAAGTGTCGGACCCACGTGCAAAGATTTCGACCGTGAACAGCACGCCGCCCGACTCGTTGGTCCTCGTCCTCGGCGACGAGGAGTTGCTCGCTGCCCGGGCCGTCACCGCGACGGTCGAGGCGGCCCGCGCCGCCGACCCCGGCGCCGACGTCCGGGAATACGAGGCGGGTCAGGTGTCCCCCGGCGAGCTCGACGAGATGCTGAGCCCGTCCCTGTTCGGCGGCCGGCGCGTGCTCGTCGTCCGCGCGGGCCAGGATGCGCGCAAGGATCTGGTGTCGGCCCTGCTGGCCTATGCCAAGGCGCCCGACCCCGAGGTGACCCTGGTCGTCACGCACCTCGGCGGCGCCAAGGGCAAGGCGTTCGCCGACGGGCTGCGCGCCGCCAAGGCGACGGTCGTGCCGGCCGCCAAGCTCAAGGGCGACCGCGAGCGCATCGCGTTCGTGCGCGACGAGTTCCGCCGCCACGGCGGGCGCTGCGACGAGGCCGCCGCCTCCGCCCTGCTCCAGGCCGTCGGCTCCGACCTGCGCGAGATCGCCGCCGCCTGCTCCCAGCTCCTGGCCGACACCGACGGCAAGATCAGCGCCGCCGTGGTCGCTCGTTACTACAAGGGCCGCGCCGAGATCAGCGGCTTCGCCGTCGCCGACGCCGCCATGGTCGGCGACCTGCCCGCCGCCCTCGAGGCCCTCCGCTGGGCGCTCCACGTCGGCGTCGACCCGGTCCCGATCGCCGACGCCCTCGCCGACGGCGTCCGCACGGTCGCCCGCGTCGCCTCGGCCGGCCGCGGCAACCCCTACCAGATGGCCAGCTCCCTCGGCATGCCCGCATGGAAGATCCAGAAGGCCCAGGAGCGCAGCCGCGGCTGGACCCCCGAAGGCCTCGTCGACGCCATGCAGGCCGCCGCCGCCTGCAACGCCGCCGTCAAGGGCGGCGCCGAGGACCGTGGCTACGCCCTCGAGCAGGCCGTCTTCGCCGTCGCCCGCGCCCGCCACGCGGGAGCAGCCCGATGAGCCCCCGCCGCCGCACCCCGC
>CAKUMG010000098.1 GCA_934667465.1 uncultured Actinoplanes sp.
CTCGCGGCCATGCCGATGCCGCCGGTCACGGCGGCGGCGATGTCGGTGACGATGTCGCCGAAGAGGTTGTCGGTGACGATCACGTCGTAGCGCTGCGGGTTGCTCACCATGAACATGCTGGCCGCGTCGATGTGCTGGTATTCGGTGGTGACCTCGGGGAACTCGGCGGCCACGGCCTTGAAGGTGCGCGCCCAGAGCCCGCCCGCGTGGGTGAGCACATTGGTCTTGTGCACGAGCGTCAGGTGGCGCCGCTCGCGGCGCTGCGCCCGGGCGAACGCGTCGCGCACGACCCGCTCGACGCCGTGCCGGGTGTTGAGGCTCTCCTCGGTCGCGATCTCGGCGGGCGTGTCCTTGTGGAGCACGCCGCCGGCGCCGACGTAGAGACCCTCGGTGCCCTCGCGGACGACGACCATGTCGATCTCGCCGGGCTTCACGCCGGCGAGCGGGCTGACCGTGCCGGGCCAGAGCCGCGACGGCCGCAGGTTCACATACTGGTCGAAGTCGAAGCGCAGCCGGAGCAGCAGGCCGCGCTCGAGGACGCCGGGCGGCACGCTGGGGTCGCCGATCGCGCCGAGCAGGATGGCGTCGTGGCCGGCCAGCTCCTCCTGGACGGAGGCGGGCAGCACCTCGCCGGTGCGGTTGTAGAGCCGGGCGCCCAGGTCGTAGTCCTGGTATTCCGCGCCGGGGAGGACGGCCTCGACCACCTTGCGGGCCTGCGCGGTCACCTCGGTCCCGATGCCGTCGCCGGCCACCACCGCGATCCGCGCCACCGTCACGTCCACTCCCTCGATCGTTCCGACCGGTCGAGCCTAGCCGCCCGTCCCGATCTCCGGTACGCCGGTCCCAGACTGTGGGTAAGCAATCGTTCAGGTACGCAGCGTGCGCCGGAACCGTTCGCGGGGGCGGGGCGGGCAATCAAGGCCCCGCCGCGTACGGCCCTCGCGGGCGGGCCGTGCGATCGAGGGCGGCACTGCCTACGGCCCTCGCGGGCGGGCCGTGCGATCGATCGCCGCACTGCCTACGGCCCTCACGGGCGGACCGTGCGATCGAGGGCCGCACCGCGTACGGCTCGATCGGGGTCCGGACGCGAACAACCCCCGCGGATCGCGGCAAACGATCGCGGGGGTTGTCACGACGAGTACGTGGCGGAACACCTCCACGGGCCGTGGAGAGGTCACCGCCTGCGCGCCCACCGGGGTGCTGCCCGCACGGGACCACGGTGGAGACGTCACCCGAAGACATATCCACCACGCCCGTGCGGCAAGGACCAACGCTAGCGATGCGGACTAATGTCGCGCAAGACGCATCCCCCGCGTGTCGGCGCGACAATGGGATGTCTCGCCCAGCGGTATGGCACCATGCGCCGGTGAGTTTCGACCTCGTGGTGTGGGCCATGGACAACGCGGACATGCCGGACGACGTGCGCGCGGCCAACGAGCGCTGCGCGCGGGGCGTGCACCCGCAGCGACCCGCCGATCCCCGCGTCGTCGCCTTCTACGACGCGCTGACCAGCAGTTACCCGGATCGCGGCCCCCGCGTCACGCTCGACGGCTCACCCTGGGCCAGCGCCCCGCTGCACGCCGCCGCCGACCACATCACGATGCGCCTCGACGAGAACTGCCCCGACGCCGTGCTCGAGACGATCGAGCGCCTGGCCGCCGAGCTCAACCTCGACCTTCTGGACCTGCAGGACGGCACGGTCTATCCGCCACCCGTCAAGACCTTCCAGCCTTCTCAAAGATCTACCGTCTAGTCCTCGCGAAGATCCACAATGCTGGCTCGCGGGGCGCCGACGGCCTCGGCCACCCGGGTCAGCAGTTCCGCGTCGACGGCGGAGTCGACGGTCAGCGCCATGAGCGCCTCGCCGCCCGCCTCGCGCCGGGCCACCTGCATGGCGGCGATGTTGACGCCGGCCTCGCCGAGCAGCGAGCCGATGCTCCCGATGACGCCGGGCCGGTCCGAGTAGTGCAGGAAGAGCTGGATCCCGGCCGCGTCCAGCTCGAGGTCGTAGTCCTCCATCCGGGTCAGCCGCCGCACCTCCCGGCCACCCGCGACCGTCACCGTGCCGGCGACGCCGACCCGGCGGCCGTCGGGCAACGCGCCGCGCACGGTGACGAGGTTGGCATGCTCGGAGGCGCGCCGGTCGACCCGCAGGGCGACCTCGACGCCCCGGGCCGCGGCGGTCTGCGGTGCGTTCACATAGGTGACGCGCTCCTCGACGATCGAGGCGAAGAGCCCCTTCGTGGCGGCGAGCCTCAGGACCCCGACGTCGTGCGCCACGATCTCGCCGCGCACCTCGACCTCGACCCGGGCCGCCACCCCGCCCGCCACGGCCGTGAAGATCTTGCCCAGCCGCTCGGTGAGCCCGAGCAGCGGCCGCACTTCCTCGTCGACGATGCCCCCGGCCTGCACGTTGACCGCATCGGGCACGAACTCGCCCTGCAGCGCCAGCTTCACGCTGCGGGCCACCGCGAGACCGGCCTTGTCCTGCGCCTCCACCGTCGAGGCGCCCAGATGCGGCGTCACCACGACGTTGTCGAAGGCGAACAGCGGTGAGCCCGTCGTCGGCTCGGTCGCGAAGACGTCGAGCCCGGCACCCGCCACCCGCCCCTCCGCGAGCGCATCGGCCAGGGCACGCTCGTCGATCAGCCCGCCCCGGGCGGCGTTGACGATGCGCACCCCCGGCTTGACCGTCGCCAGCTCCTTCTCCCCGATCAGACCGACGGTCTCGGGCGTGCGCGGCAGGTGCACCGAGATGAAGTCGCTCTCGCGCAGCAACTCGTCCAGGCCGACCAGCCGCACGCCGAGCTCCGCCGCGCGGGCCGGCTGGATGTACGGGTCGTAGGCCACCAGCCGCGTCCCGAACGCGGCCATGCGCTGCGCCACGAGGACCCCGATCCGCCCCAGCCCCACCACGCCGACGGTCTTGCCCTGCACCTCGACGCCCGTGAACCGGGAACGCTGCCACCGGCCGGCCTTGAGGGCGGCGTTGGCGGCGGCGGTATGCCGGGCGACGGACAGCAGCAGCGCGACCGCCTGCTCGGCCGCCGACACGACATTGGCGGTCGGCGCGTTGACCACCAGCACACCGCGGGCGGTGGCGGCATGGACGTCGATGTTGTCGAGGCCGACGCCGGCGCGCGCCACGACCCGGAGCCGCGGCGCCGCGGCGACGACCTCGGCGTCCACCCGGGTGGCGCTGCGCACGATCAGGGCCTCGGCGTCGGCGACCGCGTCGAGCAGGGCGGCCCGGTCGGTGCCGTCGACCTGACGGACGTCGAAGTCGTGGCCGAGGACCTCGAGCGCGGCGGGAGCAAGCTCCTCAGCGATCAACACTGCGGGCGTCATGCGTCTCCGATCCCGGTCGTCTCCATCGACCATGTTCTACTCCTTGCGGCTGCTTGATCGCATGCTGCCACGAGCGGCCGGGAGGGGAGGAAAGTTGTCCACAGGCCCCGGAGTTGTCCACAGGCAGGACTTTCGTGTCGGACCCGCGGGCTACTCTCCACGGCATGACGGCACCCGAGGGCGACGACGACTCCGACGTGACGACGGCGGTGCCCGAGCCGCCGCACCGCGTGCCCTTCGGGGTGGCGGTGTCCACCGCGTTCCTCGGGCTCCTGTCCCTGCTGCTCTTCCTGGCCGGGGGCGTGGCGCTCACCGCGACCTGGTCCCCGCAGTTCCTCGGCGTGGGCCGGGCGGCCGCCCAGGGCCTGTTCCTCGCGCTGCTCCTCGGCCTGTCCGCGACGGTCGCGGCGGCGGCGTGGTCCCACGCCCGCAACGGCACCACGATCGGCGCGCAGGTGATCGGCGGGCTGACCCTGCTCATCGGGCTGTTCAGCGTGGCGCAGGGCGTCCTCAGCGAGGCGGCGGCCGACGGCGTCCGTGTGGGCGTGCTCCTGCTCGCCCTCGGGCTGGGCATCATCCTGCCGCCTCTCGCCGGCCACAGCCCGGTCTATCTGGCGGCCCGCCGCGTCTGGGCCAAGGCGGAGAAGCAGTGGCTCGACGAGCTCAGCGGCACCGCCCCGCCCCTCCCCTGGCAGCCCGGCCAGCCCCACCTGCCCTATCCCGTCCCGGGCCACCCCGGCTATCCCGCGCCGGGCCACCCCGGCGCTCAGCCCTACCCGCCGCAACCCCAGCCGCCCGGCCAGCCCTGGGGAGCGCCACCCCAGCCGCAACCCGGCCAGCACTGGGGAGCGCCGCCGCCCCCACAGCAGCAGCCCGGCCAGCCCCAGCCCGGCCAGCACTGGGGAGCGCCGCCGCCACAGAGCCAGTCCGGGCAGCCCTGGGAGGCACCGCAGAACCAACCGCCCGGGCAGCCCTGGGGAGCACCGCCAGCGCAGTCCCAGCAGTGGCCGGGGCAACCACAGCCGCAAGCGCAACCGGTCCAGCGGCAGGAGCAGCCGTATCCCGGTCCCGCGGAGGGCGGTCCCGAGCAGGCCGGCCCCGCGCAAGACGGTTCAGGGCAGGCCCCGGCGGTGGCTCAGCATGCCCCGACCGAGCAGATCCCGGCCGCGGGCCCACTACCGGCCGACGAGCGGCGCGACGGACCGGCCCAGTAACCGGCCAGCGTGCGGCATGAGGAACCAGCCCAGTGACCGGCCGTCACGGCGGCGTCAACGGCCCGGGGCGGGGGATGGTGAGCGGGTCGCCGCCTCGCGCTCAGACCTGCGGGCGCGGGATCGTGTGCCGAGCGATGGGGGGAAAGGGCGGCAGACCGGCCGCCTCACTCCCGTCGAACTGGCGGAAGGTGGTGGCCTCGGCGTCGAGGCCGTCGTAGAGGAGCTCGAGGTCGAGGCTGCCCACGGGAGGGTAGACGCGCTCGCGGGGCGGTTCCTGGCCGACCTCGAGCGCGCCCTGCGAGACCATGAAGTCGACGATGGCCTGGCGGACCGCGGGCAGCGTGACCGGGCTGTGGTAGATCACGTTGAGGGCCTGCATGCGCATGCCCTGCACGTGGTCCTCGCCCTTGTTGTCGTGGAAGTGCGGGTTGCGGGTCTCGATCTGCACGATCGGGACCGAGCCGGCCGTGACCTCCGGGTCGTTGCTCTCCAGGACGCCGCCGAACTGCTCGAAGAGGTCCATGTACTCGTACGGCTCGACGGCGAAGCCGCCCGCCAGGCGCAGCTTGAGCCCGAGGTCGAGGCTCATGGCGTGCTCGCCCGCGTTACCGGTCGCGATGACCTCGGTGCCGAAGCCCGAGTATTCGGCGAGGAAGCGGTTGAGCCACTCGTTGGTGATCTGCGAGCTGCGGCCCTTGCGGCTGAAGAACAGCCGGCCGTCGCGCAGCTTGGGCTTGGAGTGCCAGGAGATGCGGACCATCGAGTAGGGGCTGTCGGCCAGGTGCAGGCCTGCCGCGTAGGCCTTGCAGTATTCGTGGACCGCGCCGGGGACGTAGTTGTCGGCGTCGACGTAGCCGAGGTAGCGGCGGCCCGTCATCGCGGCCACCGCCATGCCGATCAGCATGGCCTCGCCCTTGCCGTTGCGGACCAGGCCGTCGTCGCCGATCAGGTCGGCCATGCCGGCGGCCTTGAACGCCGCGGCGAGGCCCGGGTCCTTCTGGTGCACGGCGACCGCGGAGCGCCCGGCGAGCCGGCAGAACTGCTCGACGGTCTGCACTTCGATCTCGTACCGGTCGACGGGCTTCTTGTCGCTGTTGGACACCAGCACAATGAGACAGTCGTGGGGTATTCCGGAGAGCACCCCCTCGATGACGCTTCGCGTCTCATTCATGCAGGGGATGACGATTACCATTTGCGACTCGATGGCGCGCAAAGCGTCCGGCGGGACGACCCTGCTGCCGGCCGAACGATTCGGCTGACCGGTGTCGTGCATGGCGCCCGAGTCGAGCTCGATCACCCTCTGCAGCTCATGAATCCGGACCGCGCCGAAGCGCTCACTCCGGAAAGAATCAGCCAGTCGCATGCGGCGAGGCTACCTGTTCCGCACCACCCGCAAGTGCCCTTGCAGTGCACAATTCGATGACGACGCCACAGCAGGTAAGCGGGACGTAACGCCCACGTTTCAAGTAGTCGTGCGATCACGCAGCGCGCGCCGAGACGCAGGTCACGACCGGTTCGGGGTGCCGGCCGGGCGCACCGGGACGTTCACGATTCGTGCGGCGCGCAGCCGCGTACGGCAATCATCTTGTCACTTGCAGTGAAAAACGCCGCACTGGAAAACGCCGGATCCCGCGCGGCCGGGGCGGCCGCGCGGGATCCGGGTGGAAAAAGAGGTGATCAGGCGGTCTCGGTGATGGGCCGGTCCACCCAGCTCATCATGCCGCGCAGCTTCGCACCGGTGATCTCGATCGGGTGCTTGGCGGCCTCCTCGCGGAACTTCTTGAGCTCCGGCGCGCCGGCCTCGTCGTCGGCGATCAGGCGGCGGGTGAACTCGCCGGACTGGATGTCGGCGAGGATCTTCTTCATCTCCTCCTTGACCGACGCGTTGATCACGCGCGGGCCGGAGACGTAGTCGCCGAACTCGGCGGTGTCCGAGACGCTGTAGCGCTGCCGGGCGATGCCACCCTCGTACATGAGGTCGACGATCAGCTTGAGCTCGTGCAGGCACTCGAAGTAGGCGATCTCGGGGGCGTAGCCCGCCTCGGTCAGCACCTCGAAGCCGGTCTGCACGAGCGCGGACGCGCCACCGCAGAGGACGGCCTGCTCGCCGAAGAGGTCGGTCTCGGTCTCTTCCTTGAACGTGGTCTTGATGACGCCGGCGCGGGTGCCGCCGATGCCCTTCGCGTAGGAGAGCGCGAGCGCCTGGGCGGTGCCGGAGGCGTCCTGCTCGACGGCGATCAGCGCGGGCACGCCCTTGCCGTCGACGAACTGGCGGCGGACCAGGTGGCCCGGGCCCTTCGGCGCGACCATGGCCACGTCGACGTCGGCCGGGGGCTTGATCAGCTCGAAGCGGATGTTGAGGCCGTGACCGAAGAAGAGCGCCTTGCCGGCGGTCAGGTGCGGCTCGATGGACTCGGCATAGATCTTGCGCTGCGCGGTGTCCGGCGCGAGCACCATGATCACGTCGGCCCAGGCCGACGCCTCGGCGGGGGTGAGGACCTTGAGGCCCTGCTCCTCGGCCTTGGCCCGGCTCTTCGAGCCCTCCTTGAGGCCGATGACGACCTCAACGCCGGAGTCGCGCAGCGACAGCGAGTGCGCGTGGCCCTGGCTGCCGTAGCCGATCACGGCGACCTTCTTGCCCTGGATGATGGACAGGTCGGCGTCGTCGTCGTAGAAGGTCTCGACGGTCATGATTTCCCTTTCAACCAAAAATGCGATCAGGCCGCGCGCAGCGCGGGGCCGGTGGTGATGGAACGTGAACCGCGGCCGATGGCCACGAGACCGGACTGCACCATCTCCTTGATGCCGTACGGTTCGAGGTCGCGCAGCAGCGCGTCCAGCTTGTCGGGGTTGCCGGTCGCCTCGATCGTGAGGGTGTCCGGTGCGACGTCGATCACCTTCGCCCTGAACAGCTCGACGGTCTCGAGCACCTGGCTGCGCATGGTGCGGTCGGCGCGCACCTTCACCAGCAGGAGCTCGCGCTGGACCGACTGGTGCGGGTCCAGCTCGACGATCTTCAGGACGTTCACCAGCTTGTTGAGCTGCTTGGTCACCTGCTCCAGGGGTGAGGAGTCGGCGTTGACCACGATCGTGATGCGGCTGACGTCCGGGTTCTCCGTCTCGCCCACCGCCAGGGACTCGATGTTGAAGCCTCGCCGGGAGAAGAGTCCGCTCACCCGGGCGAGGACGCCGGGCTTGTTCTCGACCAGCACGGAGAGGGTGTGCTTGTTCATAGTGGTCACAGGTCGTCCTCGTCGAAGCTGGGGCGCACGTCCCGGGCGAACATGATCTCGTCGTTGCTCGTGCCGGCCGCGACCATGGGCCACACCATGGCGTCCTTGCCGACCGTGAAGTCGATGACCACCGGACGGTCGTTGATCTCCATGGCGGCCTGGATGGTGGCGTCGACGTCGTCCTTGCTCTCGCAGCGCAGCCCGACGCAGCCGAGGGCCTCGGCCAGCTTCACGAAGTCCGGGATGCGGTGCTTGTGCGTACCCAGCTCGGTGTTGGAGTAGCGGCCCTCGTAGAACAGGGTCTGCCACTGCCGCACCATGCCGAGGTTGCCGTTGTTGATCACGGCGATCTTGACCGGGATGCCCTCCAGGGCGCAGGTCGCCAGCTCCTGGTTGGTCATCTGGAAGCAGCCGTCACCGTCGATCGCCCAGACCGCCGTGCCGGGCTTGCCGACCTTGGCGCCCATCGCGGCGGGCACGGCGTAGCCCATGGTCCCGGCGCCGCCGGAGTTGAGCCACGTGCCGGGCTTCTCGTACCGGATGAACTGGGAGGCCCACATCTGGTGCTGCCCGACGCCGGCCACGTAGATCGCGTCCGGGCCGACCAGCTCGCCGATGCGCTCGATCACGTACTGCGGCGCCAGGGTGCCGTCGGTGGGCTCGTCGTAGCCGAGCGGGTAGCGCTTGCGCAGGTCGTTGAGGGTCGACCACCAGGGCTCGTACGCCGTGGCGCCGCCCGTCGTGCCGGAGACGGCGGCGATCAGCTCGTCGATCACGTGCCGCGCGTCGCCCACGATCGGGACGTCGGCGTGCCGGTTCTTGCCGATCTCGGCCGGGTCGATGTCGGCGTGCACGACCTTGGCCTCCGGCGCGAACGAGTCGAGCTTGCCGGTGACCCGGTCGTCGAAGCGCGCGCCCAGGGTGATCAGCAGGTCGGCCTTCTGCAGCGCGAACACCGCGGGGACCGTGCCGTGCATGCCGGGCATGCCCAGGTGCTGCGGGTGCGAGTCGGGGAACGCGCCCAGCGCCATCAGCGTGGTCACCACCGGGATGCCGGTCATCTCGGCGAGCCTGCGCAGCCCGTCGGTGGCGCCGGCCTTGAGCACGCCGCCGCCGACGTAGAGCACCGGGCGCTTGGCGGCGGCGATCAGCCGGGCCGCCTCGCGGATCTGCTTGCCGTGCGGGTGCAGCGTGGGCCGGTAGCCGGGCAGCTCGATGGTGGGCGGCCAGGCGAACGTGGTCTGCGCCTGCTGCACGTCCTTGGGGATGTCGACGAGCACCGGGCCGGGGCGGCCGGTCGACGCCAGGTGGAAGGCCTCCGCCAGCACCTGGGGGATCTCCTCGGGCGTCTGGATCAGGAAGTTGTGCTTCGTGATCGGCAGCGTGATGCCCTGGATGTCCGCCTCCTGGAAGGCGTCCGTGCCGATCGCGGGCCGGGAGACCTGCCCGGTGATGGCCACGAGCGGCACCGAGTCCATGTAGGCGTCGGCGATCGGCGTGACCAGGTTGGTGGCGCCCGGCCCGGAGGTGGCGATGCACACGCCGACCCGGCCGGTGGCCTGGGCGTAGCCGGTGGCGGCGTGGCCTGCGCCCTGCTCGTGGCGGACCAGGATGTGGCGCACCTTGGAGTCGTAGAGCGGGTCGTAGGCCGGCAGGATCGTCCCGCCGGGGAGGCCGAACACGACCTCGACGCCGAGGGCCTCGAGCGACCGCACGAGCGACTCGGCACCGGTGACCGGCGTCGGGCTCACGGCTACGGCCGGCGCCGCGGCAGCGGCCGCGACGGTAGCGGGGGTGGCGCGGTTGGCGAGGGTCTCGGGCGTGGGTCTCGTCATGGCAGTTCGGCCTTCGTTTCGATGTAGCGATGATCGTTCTCGCGCAACAAAAAAGGCCCACGTGCTTTCGCACGGGACCTAGCGCACTGCCCAGAGGAATCCGGAGAGCAGCGCGCTCAACTAAGTACTACGAGGAACGACGAACACATGCGGCTAAGACTGCCCCATCTCACGTGGTGCGTCAACTGATCTCACATCTTGGTCACTCGAAAAGGCCGGGTCGGTCGGCAACACGGCCCGGACCTGCCGCATCCCCGGTCCGAGCATGACGATCTGGCTGCGCGCCGGGGCGCCGGGCGCGACGTTGAGCGGCTTGCTGCGCTGCGCCGGGACGGGCCTGTTCCCCGAGGGCCGGGCGGTGCGGAGCTGGGCCTCCAGGTGCTCCGGCGGCACGCCCCAGCCGAACAGTGAGCCCTGCCCGAGGCGGCAGCCGGCCTCCTCGACGACCTCGCGCTGGGCGGGGGTGCCGATGCCCTCGGCGAGCACCTCGAGCCCCAGCCGGTGCCCGAGGCGCACGACGACGTCGACGAGGGGCGCTGCCGTTCCCGTACGGGACTCCGGCTCCGCGACCAGCGCATGATCGATCTTGAGGATGTCCACCGGCAGGTTGCGCAGCTGCCCGAGCGACGAGTAGCCCGCGCCGAAGTCGTCCAGGGCGATCCGAACCCCGGTCGAGCGCAGCTCCGCCAGCCGCCGTACGAGCTCCTCCAGGTCCGTGGCGACCGCGTGCTCGGTCACCTCCAGGACGAGGCGCTGAGGCGGGACGCCGTACTCGGCGAGCACCGCCGCGACCCGGCCCGCATAGTCCGGGGCGTGCAGCTCCTTGGGTGACAGGTTGACCGACACCCACACGTCGTGCCCGGCCGCCAGCCACTGCGCCAGCTGCCGGCAGGCCTGGTCGAGCACCCACGCGCCCAGCTCGCAGATGAGGTCCGACTCCTCGGCGACCGGGATGAACTCGATCGGGCCCACCGCGCCCAGCTCCGGGTGGGTCCAGCGGAGCAGCGCCTCCGCGCCGACCGGCCGCACCGACGGGAGCGCGACCACCGGCTGGAAGACCAGGCGCAGCTGATCCCGGTCGATGGCATGGCGCAGCTCGTTCTCCAGGGTGCTGTGCCGGCGCAGCAGCTCGTCGTAGCGCTTCTGGTAGGTCTCGACCCGGTTCTTGCCGCGCTGCTTGGCATAGCGCAGGGCCAGGTCGGCGTCGCGCATCAGCTCGCCGGTGTCGCCCGGCGCGGGCTCACCGGCCACGCCGACACTGGCGGAGAGGAAGACCGTCCCGTACGGCTCCCGGAGCGCGGCGAGCAGCCGGTCGCCCACCGCGAGCGCCTCCGCCGGGGTGGCGCGCATCAGCACCGCGAACTCGTCGCCGCCGAGCCGGGCGGCGACGTCGCCCTCCCGCAGGTTGGCGCGCAGCCGGTCGCCGACCTCGGCCAGCACCGCGTCGCCGACGTCGTGCCCGCGCATGTCGTTGACGTTCTTGAAGCCGTCGAGGTCGAGGGTGAGCAGCGTGCGCGGGCCGTCCGGGGCGGCCTCCCGCAGCGCGCGGAAGAGCCCGCGCCGGTTGGCGAGGCCGGTGAGCGGGTCGGTGTGCGCCAGCTCGCGGAAGTGCGCCTCGCGGCGGCGCAGCTCCAGGGTGTGGTTGCGGACGTCGTCCAGCGCGAGATATTGCCGGCCGACCAGCGCGAAGCCCTCGACGCAGGCGCCCAGGAAGCCCCACGCGGTGAACTCGCCGCCGGCCAGGATGT
>CAKUMG010000099.1 GCA_934667465.1 uncultured Actinoplanes sp.
GCCCTGCTGCATCCCGACGGTCCAGGAGCCGTCGCCGTGCGGCACCACCGTCGGGCCCGCCTCGCTGTGGAAGTGCCCCCACAGGACCAGCCGGGCGCCGAGGTCGGGCGTCGTCATCGGCACCACCGACGCCGCCGGCTGGTGGACCACCAGCGCGTCGACGGGGCGGGACGCGGCCGCCTGCACCATCCGGGCGCCCAGCTGCTCCATCGCGTCGCCGAGGTGGCGCAGGCTGGCGAGGAGTTGCCGGAGCCACCGTGCGATCTTCCCCGCCCACGACGCGCACAGCGCCGACACCTGCCCGATGACCAGCGGCGTCGCCGTGCCGAGGGATGCCGCGACCTCGCCCGCGTAGACCATGAGCCGCGACACCACGGTGGCCACGGCGTCGCGGACCATGACGCGCACGGTGCCGATGAGCATGCCGGCGCCCTCGGTCATCAGCGCCATGCCTTCGGAAGCCCGCGCAAGGGTGTGCAGGGTGTCCACCCGGCGGCCTGTGTGCGCCCGGTACGCGTCTCCGGCCGCGCCCGTCCATTCGCTCACGTCCCAGCGGACGGCCCGGGCGAGGTTCTCCGCCTCGCCGGTCAGCCGCCCCGCGACGGTGCGCCACGTCCGGGCGTGCTCCGCGATCTGGCCGGGGTCGCCGGCGAGCCAGTCGAGGGCCTCGGAGAGCGGCTTCACGTGTTCGATCAGCCACGCGACGCCGTACTGCAGGAGCCCGCCGACCGGGTCGAAGGCCAGCGCCAGCGCGTCCAGCCCCGCCCCCACGGCCCCGAGCGCGCCGTCGATCCAGGACCCGTTCTCGACACCGTGGACGATCTGCTCGACGTCCTCCGCGAGAGCGACCCCGCTCCACGCGCCGGTCACAACCCTTCCCTCGTACGGGAGATCGCACCCGCGTTGGCCTCGTCCGTGCGCTCGTAGCCGTCGGCGGCCGCGCGGACCAGACCGGCCGTCCGCCGCAGATCCTCGGCGCTGTCCGCGATCTCGTCGACCAGCACGTCCTGCAGCGCGCCCAGCATCACGGGGACGATCGCGCACAGCTGCCCGTACGCGCCCGGCGCCGCCCGCACAGCCCGCCCCGCGGCCGAGGCGAGGTCGACGTCGTCCGCCACCTCCCGCACGTGACCGGCATGGGCGTGCAGGTCGGCGGGCCGGAGCTCGAAGGGCCCGGTCATCGCCGGTAGCTCGCCAGCACCGCGCGCCCCGCCTCGGTGTCGGCGCCGATCGTCTCCTCGACCACCGTGGCCGCCTGCTCGGCGAGGGCTCCGCGGGCGGCCGTCACGGTGGCCAGGATGTCGCGGGCCGTGGTGGCCGCGGGTCGCCGGCGGACGGCTTCGTCCAGGTGGAGGTCGAGCAGCTCACCGGAGCGCCCGAGCGTCACCTCGATCAGCCCGTCGGGGCTCGAAGCCTCGGCGCGCAGCGAAGCCATCCGCGCCGCCAGCTCGCGGGCCTGCCCGGCCCGCCGCTCGAAGCCCTCCTGCCACCGGTCCACGGCCCGTTCCGCCGCGTCGAGATCGTGGTCGCCGAACACAGCATCCATCGATGTAGATTAGCGGTATGGGGGCCTCCGTCATCGGTTTCCGTATGCCGGCAACCGCAGACGTGTACCGGCAGTGCATCCCTGGTCAGGGCGATCCGCCGTACGGTCGAGGGGTGAACAACCGAGCCGAGGTGCGCGAGTTCCTCACCAGCCGCCGCGCCAAGATCACGCCGGAGCGGGCCGGGTTGCCGACCTCCGGGCAGCGGCGCATGCCCGGGTTGCGGCGCAGTGAGGTGGCGGCGCTGGCCGGGATGAGCGTCGAGTACTACGCCAAGCTCGAACGCGGCACGCTGGCCGGCGTCTCCGCGGGCGTGCTCGAGGCGATCTCCCGCGCGCTGCAGCTCGACGACGCCGAGCGGGCCCACCTGCTGCGGCTGGCCCAGGCGGCCAACGGCAGCACCGCGCTGCTGCGGACGCGGCGGGCGCGGCCGTCGACCGTACGGCCGAGTTTGCAGTGGTCCTTGGACGCGATCACCAGCCCGGCCGTCGTCGTCAACAACCGGCAGGACGTGCTCGCCGCGAACCTGCTCGGCCGCGCGATGTACAGCGATGTCTTCCAGGATCCGGGCGGCACGCCGAACTTCGGCCGCTTCACGTTCCTGGACAGCGCCGCCCACCGGTTCTACCCGGACTGGGACCTGGCCGCCGACATGCTCGTCGCGAACCTGCGCACCGCCGCCGGCAAGGACCCGCACGACAAGGGCCTGCACGACCTGGTCGGCGAGCTGTCCACGCGCAGCGACGACTTCCGCCGCCGCTGGGGTTCGCACAACGTCCGGACGCACGGGACCGGGGTGAAGAGCTTCCGGCATCACGTCGTCGGGGATCTCGAGCTCGCGTACGAGAGCATGGACCTGCGGGCGGAGCCGGACCTCACGCTGACCATCTTCGCCGCGGAGCCGGCCTCGCCGAGCGCGCAGGCCCTGAGCCTCCTCGCCTCCTGGGCGGCGACCGAGCTCGGCCTCGCCCCCGCACCAACCTGACAACCTCCACCCTGCCGGTACGCGGCCTCGGCCCGCCGTCGTCGCACGCCCCGTCCCGCGGTGCCGCCCCGCCACTCACCCCGCCGCCCAGGTCAGTCCGCCGAGCCGCGCGGCCTCAGCCCGGCGTCGCCGCGCGGTCCCGGTCCTCCGGGATCGCGCGGTCTCGATCCTCCGGGATCGCGCGGTCTCAGTCCTCCGGGATCGCGCGGTCTCAGTCCTCCGGGATCGCGCGGTCGAACACCGGGCGGGCCTCGTCGGGGTCGGGGCCGTTCCGCACCCCGGTGTCGAGCGCGTCGATCCCCGCCAGCTGCTCCCCGGTCAGCGTGAACCCGAACACGTCGAAGTTCTCCGCGATGCGTCCCGGGTTCGTGGACTTCGGAATCGCCGAGCGCCCGTGCTGCAGCTGCCACCGCAGCATCACCTGCGCGGGCGTCCGCCCGTGCTCCGCCGCGATCGCCCCGATCACCGGGTCCTGCAGGACGTTGCGGCGCTCCTCGCCCCAGCCCGGATAGAACGTGATCCCACCGATCGGCGACCACGCCTGGTCGAGGATCCCGTGCTCGGCGTCGGCCTTGCGCACGTCCGGCTGCGAGAAGTACGGGTGCAGCTCGATCTGGTTGACGGCCGGCACGATCTCGGTCCGCGCGCGCAGATCGGCGAGGTGCCGCGGCATGAAGTTGCTGACACCGATGGCCCGTACGCTGCCGTCCGCCAGCAGCTTCTCCAGCGCCCGGTACGCGTCCACCGTACGGTCGAACCTGTCCGGCGCAGGCTGGTGCAGGATGAACAGGTCCAGCCGCTCGACCCCCAGCTTGCGCGTCGCCTTGTCGAAGGCACGCAGCGTCTCGTCGTAGCCGTAGTCGCTGACCCACACCTTGGTCTCGAGGAACACGTCGTCCCGGTCGATCCCGGACCGCCGGATCCCCTCGCCGACCTCCCGCTCGTTGCCGTACACCGCCGCCGTGTCGACGTGCCGGTAGCCGACGTTCAGCGCCGCCTCGACGGCCGCCGCGGTCTCCTCCGGCGGGCTCTGGAACACCCCCAGTCCGAGCGCGGGCATCGTCACACCGTTGTTGAGTACGAGTTCAGGAACCATCCTCCGACCGTATGCCGCTCCAGCCGTGCCGGCATGGCTTCCTCGTCACACCCGGGCGGCCGGCCCAGCTCAGGCCCGTGCCAGCAGCTCGTTGTCGGAGATCAGACCGCCGGCGGCGGCAGCAGCAGCAGCAGCAGCACCAGGCGACCCGGGCGGATATCGCCAGGGTGACGTCTACACGGGACAACCTTCAGGGCGCCGTTCCGGGCGAGGTGGTCGAGCCACGTGGGTGCGACGTCCCAGGCGCCGGCGGTCACGATGATCGCGTCGCACTGGTCCTCGCCGGGCACGCCCGCGTCCGCGTCGGCGGCGAGCACCCGGACCCTGCCGCCGTAGCCGGCCCCGTCGAGCAGCCGCGCGGCGCGGTCGGCGACTTCGGCGTCGATGTCCATGCTGACGACGCGGCCCCTGTCGCCGACGGTCTCAGCGATCATGGCGGCGTTCAGGCCCCCGGAACCGACCTCCGGCACCGTCATGCCCGGCTGCAGGCCGGCCTGTTCGAGCATCCGGGCCCGGATGTACGCGGCGGACACCGAGGAGGTCGCCGCTCCGCGCTCGTCGTGTTTCCTGATGACGGGCTCGTCGACGCCGTATGCGATCTCCAGCGCTGTGTCCGCCGGCAGGAAACGCTCCCTCGGCACCGTCGAGACGGCCGCTTCCACCGCGGCCGTGGTGATCTTCCCGTCCGCGCGGAGCCGGGCCACCAGGTCGGCCCGCAGCCGGGCGGCTCCATCGGCGGTTGCGCTCATGGCGCTTCCCTTCGTGGAGCAGTGCTTCTCGGCCTGTCCAGGGTGTCTTACAGCCGTCCCGCGAATTGATTGACATACATCTCTGTAACAGCCGAGGATGGGAGCGCTCCCAACACCCTCTCCACCAGGAGACTTCCGTGCAGAGATCACTCCTCCGGCGCAGCCTGGCGAGCACCGTCCTGCTCGCCGTGGCCACCGCCGTCGCCGCCGCCCCACCCGGCGCGCAGGCCGCCGATGCCTTCGAGACCCGGGCCGCCCTGCCGCAGGCAGCCACCACCCGCGTGGATGTCGACGCGCGGGCCGGGCTCGCCACCGTCGCCCCGCAGGCGCTCGGGGTCAACCACGCCATCTGGGACTCCCAGCTCGGCACGCCCGCCGTCGCCGGCCTGCTCAAGGATGCGGGCGTGACGATGTTGCGCTACCCCGGCGGCTCGTACGCGGACATCTATCACTGGCGGGACCACACCGCGCCCGGCGGTTATGTCGCCCCGAACACGGACTTCGACACGTTCATGGCCGGCGCGCGGCAGACCGGCGCGGAGCCGATGATCATCGCGAACTACGGGACCGGGACCGCGCAGGAGGCCGCCGACTGGGTGCGGTACGCCAACGTGACCAAGGGCTACGACGCCACGTACTGGACGATCGGCAACGAGAACTACGGCAACGGGCACTACGGCTCGGCGTGGGAGGCCGACGACCACGCCGACAAGAGCCCGAAGGAGTATGCGGCCAACGTGGTCGCGTACTCGCAGGCCATGAAGGCAGTCGACCCCACGATCAAGGTCGGCGCCGTGCTGACCATGCCCGGCAACTGGCCCGACGCGATCGTCGGCCCGGGTGACCAGGACTCCTGGAACCAGGAGGTGCTGACCCGCGCGGGCAGCGCCATCGACTTCGTGGACGTGCACTGGTATCCCGGCGGCAGCACGCCCGCCGAGACGCTGACGAAGACGGCCCAGATCCAGGACGCGACCTACCTGCTCCGGCAGCAGATCGACCGGTACGCGGGCCCGGGCGCGAGCCGCATCGGCATCAGCATGACCGAGACGAACGTGGAGATCGGGCGGAACACCCAGCCGGGCGCGCTGTTCCTGGCCGACGTCTACAGCGGGCTGCTGGCCCAGGGCGTCTTCACCGTGCAGTGGTGGAACGTCCACAACGGCCTCGGCGACGTCTCCACCGTGGCCGGGCAGACCGACTACGACGACTACGGGCTGCTCTCCAGCGGCAACTGCACCGCCGACAACAGCGTCTGCCAGCCGCCGCTGAACACGCCGTTCGCCCCCTATCACGCGCTGTCGCTGATGGGGCAGTTCGCGCGTACGGGCGACAGGTTCATCGGCACGGGCAGCGACAACGACCTGGTCGCCTCGCACGCCGTGCGCCGTGCGAACGGGGACGTGGCCGTGCTCCTGATCAACAAGGACCCGGACGCCGCGCACACCGTCGCTCTGAACTACCACGGCTTCACGCCCGCGGCGGGCACGCCGTCCGTGGCCACGTTCACCAACGGCGCGGGGTCGATCACCACGGCACCGGCCGGGACCGCCGGGGAGCAGACCCTCGCCCCGTACTCGCTGACGCTGGTCACGCTGCGCGCGGCGGGCGCCGGTGGCGCCGTACCGCAGGCTCCGGCCCAGCCCACCGCGACCGTGACCGACCGCACCGCGACGATCTCCTGGCCGGCGGCCGCCCCCGGCGTCAAGTACGAGGTGTACCGGCAGAACGGCGGCGTCAGCGCGCTGCTGGGCGAGACGACCGGCACTTCCCTCACCGTACGCAATCTCGACCCCGGTCGTCGTTACACGATCAACGTGCTGGCGCGCGACGGCGCCGGCCGGCTCTCCTCCGCCTCGCCGCCGCTGACGTTCACGACCGGCAGCCCCGCCGGCGCCGCGTGCACGGTGGCGTTCCGCAACACCAACGACTGGGGCAACGGCTACGTCGGCTCGATCGACATCACCAACAACGGCGCGGCACCCGTCGACGGCTGGACGCTCGCCTTCTCCTGGCCCACCGCCTGGCAGAACCTGAGCAGCGGCTGGAACGCGACCTGGACCGAGCAGGGCCGCACGGTCCGCGTCACCAGCGATGCCAGCCTGGCGGCCGGCGCGACCACGAACGTCGGCTTCGTCGGCTCGTACGGCGGGCCCAACGTGCCGCCCGGCTCCTACACGCTCAACGGCACGGTCTGCACGATCGCATAGGACGAGAGGCCTCCCGCCGTGGCGGGAGGCCTTCCTCCGACTAGGGTACGAGCACCGCCCGGCCGGGGACCTTGCCGGCCTCGAGGTCGGCGAACGCCTGCGGCCCGTCCTCGAGCGCGTATTCCCTGGTCTCCACCGAGATCGCGCCGAGGCGGGCGAGGGCCACGGCCTGGCTGCGCATCTCGACGCCCACCCGGAGATCGCCCCGGCCATCGGCGGCGCGCGGCCCGGCAGCTTCGACCGGGCCGGCATGGTCGCCTACGCGGCCGCCGGGACGATCGGGGTGCTCGAGGAGTGGCTGTCCACCGACGAGCCGGTCGCCCCGGACCGGCTCGTCGAGGTCATCCTCGCGGCCGCGCCCGAGTGGTGGCAGGGTCGCTGATCCACGTTCCGGCCCGCCGCGGGCTCTCGATCATCTAGCGTCCGAGGCATGGCACGGGCGAGCAAGCGCCGCTCCGCGGAGGTCGTCGAGTGGCTCCGCGGCAATCCCTCGCTGGACGAGCTGGTCGAGGCGTACCCCGACGTGTGGGCGCAGGCGCAGCACGACGTCGAGGAGGTGCTCGCCCGCGACGACGCCGAGGAGCTGAAGGCGTACATCACCCGGGTCTCGCAGCCGCAGGCGCCGCTGCCCGGCCGCGCCCGGGCCCTGGCCGACCGGATGAACCACGAGATCCGCCGGCAGATGACCATCCACGTGCTCAAGCAGGCGATCCTCAGCGCCTCGACGGGGGTGAAGGAGGGCCGCGTGCGGTTCAACCTCGTGGCCGGGCTCGTCGCGCAGCGCCTGCTCTTCCGCCGCGCCCTGGAGCGCAAACCCGTGCCGCTGACCGCCTTCCGCGCGATCTGGCCCCTGCTGCGCGGCCAGCGCCGGCTGCTCATGCCGCTCGTGCAGCCCAAGGGCATCTGGTGCTTCTACTCCCGGCCGCTGATCACCCGGCTGGCCGCGCTGATCGGGGACCGGCCGTGCCTCGAGATCGCCGCGGGCGACGGCACGCTGTCCCGGTTCCTCACCGACGCCGGCGCCGACGTCACGGCCACCGACGACTACAGCTGGAGCGACAGCATCACGTTCCCCGAGTCGGTGCTGTGCCAGGACGCGCGTACGGCCCTGCGCAAGCACCACCCCCGGGTCGTGATCTGCTCCTGGCCGCCGGCGGGCAACCCCTTCGAGCAGTACGTGTTCACGACCCCGGAGGTCGAGCAGTACATCATGATCGGCTCCCGGCACGAGGCCGCGACCGGCAACTGGGACGCCTACCGCGCGCAGGCGGACTTCGAGCAGGCCGAGGACCCCGCGCTCAGCCGCCTGCTCCTGCCGCCCGAGGTCGACCACGCGGTGTACGTGTTCACGCGGCGTTGAGCGCCGCGACCACCTGGTCGTAGTCGCCGCGGGCCTCGCCGTGCCGCAGGAACTCCACCCGCTCGACCAGGATTTCCCGCGCGTCCGGCTGTGTAGCGATAAGCTCCAGCGCCTCGGCCACGAACTCGTCGAGCGGCATGGCCGTGGGGTTCTCCTTCTGCCCGGGCAGCAGGTCGGTGGCGACCGACGGCGGCACGAGCTCGAGCACCTGCACGGACGTGCCCGCGAGCTGCAGGCGGACCGACTCGCTCAGCATGTGGATCGCGGCCTTGGTGGCGTTGTAGCTGGCGGTGATCGCCAGCGGCGCGAAAGCCAGGCCCGACGATACGGTGACGATGGCGGCGTCCGGCTTGCTCCGCAGGTGCTCGACGAACCCGGCGATCAGCCGGATCGGGCCGAGCAGGTTGGTGGTCACGATCTCCTCGGCCGCGTCGAGGAAGCCGCCCGGCGTCGTCCAGTCCTCGACGCGCATGATGCCGGCCATCGGGATCAGCACGTTGACGGCGGGGTGCTCGGCGATGACCCGCTTCGACACGTCGGCGATGCTCTGCGGGTCGGTGGTGTCGATCCGGTACGCGTGCAGGCCCGGGTTCTCCGCGACGATCCGGTCGAGCAGCTCGGTGCGGCGCCCGCCGATGACGACCTCGTTGCCGCGGTCCCGCAGGGCGAGGGCGAGCGCCAGGCCGATGCCGCTGGTCGCGCCGGGGATGAAGACGGTGCTTCCGCTGATGTTCATGCTCATCAGTCTTGGTGCGGCGGCCGGGCCGTACCAGAGATCGGATGTCGGGGGATCGCCGATCCCTGGTTGCCGGCCGGGCACCCGGCGATACTCCAGGCATGGATCGTCAGGGCTTGGCCGATTTTCTCGTACGCCGTCGCGAGGGCCTGCAACCGGCGGACGTGGGCCTGAGCCCGGGGCCCCGCCGCCGCGCGCCCGGCCTGCGCCGCGAGGAGGTGGCCCAGCTCGCCACGATGTCCACCGACTACTACACGCGGCTCGAACAGCGCCGCGGCCCGCAGCCGAGCCCGCAGATGCTCTCGGCCCTGGCCCGCGCCCTGCGGCTGACCGCGGACGAGCGCGACTACCTCTACCGGGTGGCCGGGCACGACGCGCCCGACCGCACCGCCGTCACCGACTACGTCGCACCGGGCCTGCTGCGCATCTTCGACCGGCTCACCGACACCCCTGCGATCATCTTCAACGTGCTCGGCGAGACGCTGGTCCAGAACGACCCCGCCCGCGCCCTGCTCGGCGACGCGAGCGACCTGACCGGCATGGACCGCAGCGCGTACTACCGCTGGTTCGCCCACCCGTCGCAGGAACGCCGCGCCTACCCGGAGACGGACCACGAGCGGCAGAGCCGGGCCCAGGCCGCCAACCTGCGCGTGGCCTACGGCCTGCTCGGACCCGCGTCCCGTGCCGGGGACCTGGTCCGCGACCTGCTCGCCCGCAGCCCGGAGTTCGCCCGCCTCTGGGCCGACCAGGAGGTCGCCCGCCGCTTCGAGGACCACAAGACGCTGATCCACCCGCGCATCGGCCCGGTCGAGGTCGACTGCCAGGTCCTCTTCACCGAGGACGAGTCGCAGGCGCTGCTCGTCCTGACCGCGGCACCCCGCAGCGAGTCCGAGAGCAAGCTCAGGCTGCTCACCGTGCTCGGCACTCAGCAGTTCGCCACCTGAGCCGCTCCGTCAGGCCGCTTGGCAGGAGGGCGTCGCCGAGGGCCCGGCGCCGGTGCCCTGGAAGCCGAACTCGGTGCTGCCCCCGGCCGCGATCGGACCGTTGAAGCCGGCGTTGCGGAAGCTGACGGCGCCCGAGGCACCGCTCGCGGTCGCGTTCCAGGTGTTGGTCACCGCGCTGCCCGCCGGCAGGGTCACGCGCACCGCCCAGCCGGTGACCGCCGCGGGCCCGGCCGTGACGCGCACCGTCGCGACATAGCCCCCTGACCAGGAGTTCAGCGACACTGTAGCGCTACACGCACCAGAAGAGGGCGGCGTGCTCGGCGGGGTGCTCGGGCCCGTCCCGTCGAGGCCGAAGAACGTGATCGCCATCCGCGCCTGGCCCGCGAGCGGCAGGTAGTGGCCGACGCCGGCCACGCTGATGCCCTCGACCGGCGCCTGGGCGGTGTCGTTGCCGTAGCGGGTGCGGGTCCAGCCGGACTGTGGCGTGTCGGTCCGGACCGGGGTCTGGCTCACGCCGTGCACGTCGGTCCACTGCTTGATCTGCTCGCCGAAGTTCGGGTACGCCAGCGTGCTGTCGGTGGCGCCGTGGAAGACCTGCATCCGGGGCCGCTTCCCGGTGTAGCCGGGGTAGGCGCCGCGTACCAGATCGCCCCACGCGGCCGGGGTCTTGATGAGCTGACCGGACGAGCACGTGCTGTTCCAGCCGGCCTGGTTGGCGGGGTTCGCGGGATCGCCCGCGGAGGCGGCGAAACAGCCGAACGGTACGCCCATGAACGCGGCCCCGGCGGCGAACACGTCCGGGTAGTCGCCGAGCAGGACGTTGGTCATCATGCCGCCGGACGAGGCGCCCGTGACGAAGGTGCGGGCGGCGTCGGTGCCGTAGCGCTGCTGCGCGTACCGCACCATCGACACGAGGCCGACCGGGTCGCTGTTGCCGCTGCGGCTCAGCGCGCCGCTCGTGGAGACGTCCCAGCAGTTGCCCGACCGGGCCGTCGACGGGTAGACGACGACGAAGCCGTACTGGTCGGCGAGGCTCTTGAACTCGGTCCCGTTGTAGAACGCCGGGCCGGACCCGGTGCAGTAGTGAACCGCGAGGAGCAGCCCCGGCCGCGCGGCCAGCCGGTCCGGCGCGTAGACGTGCATCCGCAGGCCGGTCGGGTTGGCGCCGAAGCCGGTCACCTCGGTCAGCGCCGCCGCCTGGGCGGGGCCGGCCGGCAGCATGATCGCCGCGGCCATCGCGACGGCGGCGGCGAGCGCGGCGAGCAGGGCCTTTCGCATGGGCTGAGCCTCCTCGTAGGACGGCGGTCAGGTCGGACCCTACTCGGAACTTTCAAGAGACTCAAGTTCATCAATGTATTGGGTGAGCTGGCTGCACGCCTCCGCTCCGGGACCGGATTCGTCGGCACGATTCCCGGAACTTGCGGGCTGCGCCGAGAGTTTCACGGCTCGCGAGGGCGTGCCGCGCCCGGCATGGCAGGCTCTGGCGCATGGGTCTGGATGTTCATCCTCAGGTGCTGCGCGCGCTGCGGGCGGTGCTCGAGACCGGGTCGCTCACCGCGGCGTCCGAGCGGCTGGGTTTCACGCAGTCGGCGCTGTCCAAGCAGATCGCCGCGCTTGAGGCGGCGGCGGGCACGCGGCTGTTCGTGCGGGGCCCGCGCGGCGTCGAACCGACCGAGGCCGGCAGCCGGCTGGCCGCGCGGGCGGCGGCGATCCTCGACCAGTACGACGCCGCGCAACGCGAGCTCGAGGAC
>CAKUMG010000100.1 GCA_934667465.1 uncultured Actinoplanes sp.
AGCTCACGTCGCTCATGGGGCGGCTCCAGCCGCTCGAGAGCGCCTGGAAGGGCGCCGGCGCGGAGTCCTTCACCGCGGTGAAGCGCAGGTTCGACGAGGACATGCTCAAGCTGAACACCGCGCTGCGGCAGGTCGCTGAGGCCGTGGGCTCGGCCGGCAAGGACTACGACGTCAGCGACCAGGAGATCCAGGCCGACATCAAGGCCGCCGGCGCTTCGGCCGGATCGATCACTTCGGCGCTCAAGCCGCTCTGACGGGGGTAGGGACATGATTGCTTACGACTTCAACCAGCTGGATGCGGCTGCCGAAGACTGCCGCGGCGCGGTGTCGAACATGACCAGCCAGCTCGACACGCTCGAGTCGAACATCCAGCCGATGCTCGGCACCTGGGAGGGCTCGGCGCGCGAGGAGTACTACCGCCGCCAGAAGGAGTGGGACCAGGCGGCTGCCGACCTGCGCGACCTGCTCACCCGGATCGAGGGCTCGCTCCGCAAGTCCTCGGAGAGCATGCAGGCCCGCGAGCGCGCCAACACGGCGAAGTTCGGCGGCTGACGAAACGCCTCGGAAGCCCGGTGCTGCGGCGCCGGGCTTCCGTCGTTTCAGCCCGTCGCGCTCTTGTCGTTTTCGCCGGTGGGCGTTCGGCTGGCCGGGCTTTTGTCGTTTCCGCCAGTGGGCGTTCGGCCGGCCGGGCGTTGTTCTCGCCGGTGGGCGTTCAGCCGGCTGGCCGTTGTTCTCGCCGGTGCGCGTTTCAGGCCGTCGGGCTGCCGGGGATGCGGAAGAACGCTTCCTCCGGTTCGTCCGCCGCGGGTCTGGGCTCGGGCTGCGGTTCGCTGCGGGTGGGACGCCAGCGCCGACGACGCCCGTACGGGGAGAGCAGCGCGACTCCCGCAACCACGACGACCACCGCGAGCACGCCCAGCGCGACCCACAACGCCACCGCGCCCATCGTCTCCCAGCGGTCCGCCCGGGCGGCCGCCGCGGGATCCTCCGGGACGGCGGGCAGCCCCTGCGGCGCCTGCGTCTGCCCGGTGGTGAGCCGCTCGGTCACCGCCCGGTACGGGTCCACGACCCCGCGCCCGTAGCCCTGTTCCCGTCCCCCGCGGGCCGGATCGACGGTGGCGAGCAGCCGCCGCGTGACCTGCTCGGCGCTCAGCCCCGGCTCGGCCGCGCGGATCAGGGCGGCGGTCGCGCTCACCATGGGCGTCGCGAAGCTGGTGCCGTTCCAGGGCTGATGGCCGCGGACCCGGGTGGCGGCCACCACGTTGCCGCCCGGTGCGACGACGTCCACGTACGGGCCGATCTGGGACGCGGGGAGCCGGGCGCCGGTGTCGTCGATCGCGCCGACGCCGATCACCCCGTCGTAGGCGGCCGGGTACGGCACCGGGTCGGGCCGCTCGTCCTTGTGCTGGTTGCCCGCTGCGGCGACCAAAACGGCGTCCTTGGACTGTGCGTACTCGACGGCGGCCGCCACCGCCGGCTCGTTGCGGTAGAGCGTCACCGACAGGTTCACGACGGAGGCGCCCTCGTCGACCGCGCGCCGGATGGCGTCGGCGAACACCTCGGCGGAGACGCTCTGCCCGGACGCCTCGCCGTCCTCCACCTCGCGCTCGGACACGCGGATCGGGAGAATCCGGGCGCCCGGCGCGATGCCGGCGAAGCCGACACCCTGCACCTGGCGGGCGGCGATGATGCTCGCCACGGCGGTGCCGTGCGAGACGCAGTCGACGTCGCCGCCGGTGCTGTTGCTGAGCATGTCGAAGCCGCGGTCGACCCGGCCCTCGAGCTGCGGGTGGGAGCCGTCGCTGCCGGAGTCGATCACCGCGACCCGGACCCCCGCGCCGGTGCTGAACGGCCACACCCGCTCGGGCGCCAGCCAGCGCTGCTGCCACGGCGTCTCGGCGATGACCGTCCCGGGATCGGACGGGCTCTGGCAGGCGGCCGGGGCAAGGCGCTGGGCGGGCCGTCCGGCGGCCGAAGCCGGTGCCGCGATTGCGGTGACCCCGACCACCATCGCCGCGGTCAGCGCCGCCGCCGTGCGTCCGGAATCCATGTGCCACCTCCCCGTACCTCGCCCTGCCGCAGGCATCGTATCCGCGTGACCGGCCCCTCCGGGGATCCCGGAAGTCGCCGCCGTTCAGTATGGTCGACGCAACAGCACCGCAGGTCGTACGGGGGAGGTGCGATGGATCTGGCGGCTATGCGCGCGCATGCCGACGAGCTGATGGCGCGGTTCGAGCGGATGCGCTCCGGGGCCGGCGACCTTCAGCAGCGGCTGAAGGCGGTCAGTGCCTCGGTCACGTCCGACGACGGTCTGGTGACCGCGACGGTCGGCCCTCGCGGCCAGGTGCTCAAGGTCGACTTCGATCCGCGAATCTATCGCCGGCCCAACTCCAAGGAACTCTCCGCGACCGTCACCGACACGATCCGCCGGGCGACCGAGAAGGCGATGGCCGAGGTCGAGACGCTGTGCCGGCCGTTCATGCCCAACGCGGAGTTCCAGGCCTACATCGACCACGACCTCGACGGCATCTTCCGGCAGCTCGACGCCGACCTGCCGCGGCCCGACGACACGAAGGGTCCCGCACGATGAGCGACGCACGATCGACCTTCCTCGACCCGGCGGGTGCCGCCGCGGGCGCGAGCCGTCTCACCGCCGCCGGGCAGACCTTGTCCGGCAGCCTGTCCCGGATCGCCGGCACCATCGACACGCTCAACGGCAAGAAGCCCTGGGGCACCGACGACGTCGGCAAGAAGTTCAACGAGAACTACCTCGAGGCCGGTGCCGAGGCGCCCGCCGCGCTGGTCCTCAGCGCGGGCGCCCAGATCGTCGAGCGGGTGCGCCTGCTCGGCCCGGACGTCAAGTCCGCCGTCGAGGGCACGGTCGAGACCGACGATCTGGTGGCCAAGTGGTTCGGCGGCGAGCAGAAGTAACGACGTGGGCATCCCCAACCCCAAGTCGACCCTCGGCGAGTACGCCTGGGTCTGGGACGCCGTGTGCTGGCTCAGCGCGGGCGAGGCCTGGCCCGAGGGAGACGAGGACCAGCTCCGCGAGCTCGCCGACGCGTGGCAGCAGTTCAGCGACGCCATCGGCGACGCCATGTCCGAGGCCGACCCGGCCGTCATGCAGATCATGCAGTCGTGGGGTGGTGGTGCCGGCGCGGCCTTCAACACCCTCTGGAACCAGCTCGGCGTCAGCCCGGACAGCGGCCTGCCCCTGATCCAGCAGTCCGCGGCCGCGTTCGCTGCCTCCTGCGACTCCAGCGCGCAGGAGATCGAGTACGCGAAGCTGACCGTGATGATCGCGGTCATCATTACCGTCATCTCGGTCTTCGTGGCCCTGCTGATGGCCTGGCTCGGCGGCGTCTCCGCCACGGCCATCCCCGGCATCCTCGCCGCCGGCCGGCAGGTCGTCACCACGGCGATGAGCCGGCTCATGATGATGATCGGCAAGAAGGTCATGAAGGAGGGCGCGGAGGCCGCTCTTAAGAAGGCCGCGGTCCAGGCGGGCAAGAAGAGCGTGCAGGACACGCTCAAGCGCGGCGCCAAGGGCCTCGGCAAGGAGATGGTGGAGGAGATCGGTGAAGAGCTGATCATCGACGTCGGCGCCCAGGCGATCCAGAACGCCAAGGGCACCCGCGACGGCTGGGACGGCATGCGCACCGCCCAGTCCGCGGCCGGCGGCGCGATCGGCGCGGTCATCGGCGCCCCGGTCGGCAAGGGCTTCGCCAAGGGCACCGAGTTCGCCGGCAAGCACATCCCCAAGCCGGAGATGAACTTCAAGGGCGCGGGCATCGTCACCGCCGTCGGCAACTGGGCCGGCAACAGCGTCTCCGCGGGCGCGGTCAACGCCGTCGTCTCCCCGGCCGCCAGCACCCTCACCAACCTCGCCTTCACCGGCCAGTTCACGATGCCGGGCGCCGACGACTTCCTCGGCGGCTTCGCGGGCGGCGCGGGCCGCCCCGCCCTCACCGGCGTCGGCACGGGCGCGGGCACCCTCGGCGCCAACGGCAGTCTCTACCTCGCCGGCAAGATCTCCGACGCCTTCTCGGGCGGCGGCACCATCACCGCGGACGGCCCGGGGGTCGGCACCGGCCCGGACGTCAGCGGCCTCGGCGCCGGAGCAAGCGGTGATCAAGCTGCGGGATCGGGCGGCGGCTCCTCCTCCGGTACGGGTGACAGCGGCGCATCCCCGTCGTCCGGCACAGCAGGCTCCGACTCCGGCGCGTCCAACTCCTCCTCCTCGTCCTCCTCCGGCGGCGGCTCGAACGGGGGCGGCGGTGGTGGCGGTGGCTCCGATTCCGGGGGCGCGCAGTCGTCTTCCAGCGGCGGCACGAGTTCCGGGGGCGCGCAGTCGTCCGCGGGTGGTTCTGCCGGCAACGGGTCGGACTTCGCGCTCGCGGGGGCCAACAACGGCCCGGGCACTGAGGCGGCCAGCGCGCCGGCGGCCTCGGGTGACAGCAACCAGCAGGTCCGCGGCGACGGCATCCCGAGCCCGAACCCGGTGCCAGGCTCGACCCACGTCCAGCTCGACGCCCCGGTCGCCGCACCCACCCCCGACCAGGGCTCCACAAGCGACTCCGGCACCTCAACCACGACGGACACCGAGGCCTCCTCGCAGCCCGCCCCCACCGCGCCCTCGCCATCCCCGAGCGACGGCAACGGCGGCTCCCCGCCGCCCGGTGGAGACACCTCGCCCGCCCCCGCGACCTCCGACGCCCCGGCCTCGACCGCCCCCGCGACCTCCGACGCCCCGGCCTCGACCGCCCCGGCGCCAGCTCAGGCCTCCCCGGCCCCCACGCCAGTTCAGGCTTCCCCGGCCCCTGCTCAGGCCTCGCCGACCCCCGCCGATCCCGGCGTACCGGTCTCCTCCTCTCCGGACAATTCGCCCACAGCGAGTGCCCCCGCGCCCGGACCCCTCTCGTCGAACCCCTCCGTCGCGAACCCGATCCCGACCACCTCACCGGCCACCGACGCAGCCGCTCCCACGGTCTCCACACCGAGCGCTCCCACAACGGACACCACGACGCCGACAGTCCTCCCCACCGGCGCCCCGGCGCTGTCCACCCCAGGCACAACCGCGTCCCCCGCACCTTCCGCCGTTTCCACCCCGAACACCGGCCCGTCGACCACCAGCCCGTCCGCCGCCGGCCCCACACCCTCCACCCCCACGTCGACCACCAGCCCCGCCCCCACCACGTCGACGACCGCCCCAACCTCCAGCAACCCGCCGAACACAGCCGCCCCCAACCCCAGCACCACCACCCCCCGCGGCACCTCGAGCGCCCCGATCCTGGCGGGCGGCGCCACCGAGGGCCAGAAGCCCCAACCGGGCGCCGGCGGCATCCAGGTCCAACCCAGCACCGACCCCGGCACCCCGTCCCCGGGCCCCGAGGTAGGCACCACCACCCATGCCGTCCCGGACCCCCTCGACGGCACGAGCACCCCCGCGACCGAACCCGGCACTCCTGTCCCGGCGACCGACGCATCTCCGCTCAGCGCCACCGACCCCGGTCCCTCGGCGGCGACCGATACACCGCCGTCCGACAACGACACCCCACCGAACGACACCGACCCGGACGGCCCCGACGGCTCCACCGACCCGGAGGGCCCGGGCCCGAACAACGACCGCACCGATGTCGTCGCCGTGCCCGTCTCGAGCGGCTCGGTCGCGAACCGCAACACGATGCCGGCGGACTTCACCCGGTCGACCGGCCGCACCGGCAACGGCACGTTCAGCTGGCAACTGGACTCCCGCCGCGTTGACGGCGACCCGAACACCGCCGAGGCGCGCGACGCACTGATCAACGCATCCCGTGACCTGGCCGCCGCCGTGAAGCTCCACTCCGCCGATGTCAAGAAATCGCACGATGATGCGGCGACGAAGTACGACGAGGCCAAGAAGGAATGGAAGCGGGACCCGAAGGCCAATCCGTATCCGGGCAAGCGTCCGCAACCCCTCGTTCCCGCCAACAAGTTCGACAGCCCCATGGCGGGCGCCATGCTGACGCGGGATGGGGACCTCCACATCCACACCAGTATGAAGGCCGACACCAGCGGCAGGGTCAAGCACGAGATCGACGTCCACCCGGAGGTCGGCAAAATGCTCGACTCCGTCAAGACGACCTTGGAGCAGCGAGGCGTCAAGAAGGGCGCCGGTCACGGCCAGTGCGCGGAGGTGGCGCTCATCTCCGATGAGGCATACCGCCTGGAGGCGCGATGGGAGCAGGCCGGAAGGCCTGGCCCGCTCGATGAGTACATCAAGAACGGGCTCACCGGCTCCCAGATCTCCACCCACCAGATCGGCTACGGAATCGACGGCAAGGCGCCCGACGAGACCCGTTACAAGCAGGGTGAATATCGGCCGGCCTGCAACTCGTGCGCGCAGCTGCTCACCGACCTCGACATCACCCATGTCGTCGACACCGATCCCGCCGATCCCCTTCCGGACAGGGACAGCGACACCGTTCCCGAGCAATCGGGCGCACTCGCCGCCGGCCGGCCTCTGGCCGACACCCGCCCCACCGGCCCTGACGGCCTGACCCCGCCGAGCGAGGCCGACCAGCAGGCGCTCGATGCCGCCGTGCCGCGCGACGCCGACGGCAACCCGGCCCGGCACCCCGACCCCCGCGACGGCGACTGGGCGGAGCGCGTCAACGACGGCGGCCCCCAGAACCCGGGCCGCGACACCAACTGCGCGGACGTCGGCCTCTCGGTGCTCGCCACCTGGTACGGCGACCCCCAGGTGGCCGGCGCCGTGGCCCAGCAGAACGGCATCGAGGCGGCCAGCACCGCCCGCCAGCAGCAGTGGCTGGGCAGCGACTTCCAGCACCGAGGCCCCGGCACCCAGGGCCTCGACGCCGTAGCCGACCAGCTGCTCCAGTCGGGCCCCGGCTCGGCCGCCCTGATCATCTCCACCTGGACCGACGGCGGCCCGGCCCACACCTGGAACGCGGTCAACGTCGACGGCACCGTCGTCTGGATCGACGCCCAGACCCGCCAGGTCAGCGACACCGCCCCGGTCCACTCCGCCCGCGTCGACTCCACCTGGTCCATCACCCTCGACGCGAACGGCAACCCCCACACCCCGGCCACCGCCACCGACGCGCCCCCGGCCGCCGACACCGCCTCCGACGGCACCGATCCGAGCCGGCCCGACGTCGATCTGGCCACCGCGAGCCCGGACCGAGACGGTGGCAATCCAGCGAAGGAGAGCGGCCCTCGCGGCACCGACACGCCCGTCGAGCGGGACCGTCCGGGCACGGACCCGCGGCAGGGCATCATCGCCATGCCGGCCCCGGACAAGGCAGGCGGAAGGGCGGCCGATCCGAACGGCGACCGGGCCGGATCGGATGCCAAGACCCAGCCGATCAGCCGTGACCCCAAGATCGATCCCGCTCAGGACCGGGGCGAGCATTTCGCTCAGCTCACCGGCGATCAGCCGCAGGTCATCGTCAGCGTGGTCGAAGCGGCCAAGGTGCAAGCCGACATCATCATGTCCGTGCTCGACGGGATCGCTGACACGATCAACCGGGAGCACGGGCAGAACGTCAAGCTGGTGGCGGAAGAGAACAGGGTCAAGACCGCCGAGTCCATCGCGCGAAAATTCCGGCTCGAGTACGAGACTCGTAAGATCAGTCTTGACACGACGCTGGAAAAGATGAACGACTTCGTTCGTTTCTCGCTGCAGGGGCCGGAGTCCGATGCGTACGGGTCGGTCGTCTCCGATACCGTTCGGCTGCTCGGTGAGCGTGGATACGCCTTCGGTGAGCTCAAGAACTTCTGGAAGCCCGGTAATCGTTTCTTGGGGCTGAACGCCACCTTCACTACCCCGGAGGGATCCCAATTCGAGCTTCAGTTCCCGACCGAGAGCAGCAAGGCTGTCGGTAACGAGACGCATTCGCTCTACGAGACCGTCCGGGACCATGGTGCCGACGGACCCGATCGGGTCGAATCGTTCTTGGACACGTTGAAGCTCAACGTGTCGATCCTGAACTCGATGCCGGGCGGTATGGAGGGCAAGGCGTACATCACCGCTGCTCGGGACACGTCATTCTCCGCATGGCTCAGTGGGCGCCGGGAAGCGAGGGCCTTCGCTGAGTACCTCGAGTCTCTGGCGGAGTCAAAGACGACGTTCGCCGACGAGATCCGCCGCCGCCAACTCGACGTATCGAGGGATCTGCCCGGTCTCGATCCGCAACTGATAGAGGGTCCGCATGGAAAACCTGACGTTCGAGTACACCCTTCTGTACGACCTGGGGGACCCGGAGACGGAGCCGATCGGGGAGACGGAAGCGCCGCTGAACGTGATAGTGGTGGCGGACGTGCGCGGCCCGGTGCAGGCAGTCATCTGGGATCACCCGACGGAGACCTGGACGTTTCGCCCGGACGTGGCGGCAGCGATCCTGTTCGCGGATCCGGGCACGAACCGGATCAAGGACGTGAGCCGGGAAACGGCGGAGCTCGAGACTCCGCGGTTCGCGACGAAGCCGCTGCCGACCGAGGCGGAGCTGACGGCGATCTGCCGGGCAGCACGCCCGGCCTGAACCCCGGCGATTCGGCGCTGCCGCCGCCGGAGGCGAGCGGAGACGCGTCGTTGCCGCCGATGGATCAGACCCGGCAGTACGGGCCGGATGCGCTGGCGCCGCTGGAGGATCCTGCGTATCAAGACGATCTCGAGCTCAGTCTGGAGCTCGACGACGGCTCGTTCGAAGTCGGCGCCGATCCCCGGACGCATCCGTACGGTGGGCTGATCAACGACGGTGGCCCACACCAGCCGGGCCGGGGCAACAACTGTCTCGACTGCTCGCTTGCCGCCATTGCCACGTTCCACGGCGATCCGCAGGTAGCGCTGCCGCGTTGGGCAGACCTCAATCCCGACGGCAGCCTGGATCGCTCCGGCGAGCTTGGTGGCCCGGAGCGGGCCGAGGCCTGGCTCGGGAGTCAGTTCGACGACATGCCTGCCGACATGCCGATGGAACCGACGGCTCGTGCTGCTCGCATCGAAGCGCGCTACCAGGCTCTCTACGATTCCGTCACGGCTGCGGGACCCGGGTCCGCCGCGCTCGCGTACGTCGCTTGGCTGGAACTCGATGCTGCCGGGGACCCGGTCGTGGACGCTTCCGGAGGGGTTGTTCCGGAATCGGAGCATGCGTTCGTGCTGGTCTACCCGTACGGCGGCGACCGCCCCGTCTGGTGGGACCCGCAGAACAGCTCTACCTGGGCCGAGCCGGTGCCAGACTATGCGGCTGAGACGTATTCGTTCCGGTCACTGACAGTTTCCGACGGAGGACCTTTTGACGGAGGACGAGGCACTGGCTCTGGCGACCCGGCTGCTCGGCGACCGGCGGGAGCTGACGATGCACCCGTTCGAATTCGGGTGGCTGGTGGCAGTGAAGGTAACGGAGGAGGACCGGGCGTCGGGCCGAGCTCTGGGGCAGGCGCGTTTGATCGTGGATCGGGACGGTACGGCGACGCTGCATCCCAGCCTGTCGACGCGCATGGTGATCCGGCAGTACACGGAGGCGCGCCGCGAGGGACGGATGACGGGCCAGCAGGTCTGGCCGGAACCGACGACTCCGTAGCATCCGGTATCGGCTCAGACGGGCGGCAGCCCTCCGACGGACGTGGTGGCGAACCCCTGCACGGTTTGGACGCTGCCCGGGATCTGCCTGGGATCGATCCCCGCATCACGGAGAGCCCTGATGGAGACGCTGACATTCGCGTACGTCCTGGTGTACAGCTCGGGGGTTCCGGACACGGAGCCGATCGCGGCGACGGAGAAGCCGCGCAACCTGATCGCCTTCGCGGAGCCGGGCGGCCCGACGCAGGCAGTGGTCTGGGACTACCCGACGCGGACGTGGAACTTTCGGCCGGACATCGCGAGGACGTATCTCTATCTGAAGCCGGAAGAGAAACGGACCAGGCGGGTGGACCGGGCGACGGCGGGGCGCGCGGCCCTGTCGATCGCGACGAAGCCGCTGCCGACCGAGGCGGAACTGACAGCGATCTGCCGAGCGGCCCGACCGGGCTGACACCGGAGGCCGGCCGCGGAGGATTTGGCACTGGAGGTCCGCGTTCCGAGCCGGGCGAGCCGCGAGGGACGGGCACGCCCGCCCCGGACACGTCCGCCGGCCCGGACGGCGGGCGCTCTCGATCGGAGGCGGACGGCCGATCGGAGAGACGCGACCCCAAGGTCGACCCCGCCCAGGACCGGGGCGAGAACTTCGCGAAGCTGACCGGGAACCAGCCGGAGATCATCGTCGCTGTGGTCGAGGCGGCCAAGGTGCGTGCCGACGCGATCATGTCCGTGCTGGACGGGATCGCCGACACGATCAACCGGCAGCAGGGGCAGGACGTCAAGCTCGTCAGCGAGGCGACCCGGGTCAAGACCGCCGAGTCGATCGCCCGGAAGTTCCGGGTCGAGTACGCCTCCGTCGGCGACACCCTGGACACGGCTCTCGGCGACATCAACGACTTCGTCCGGTTCTCTCTCCTGTCGCCCGGCTCGGACGCGTATGGTTCGGTGCTCTCCGAGACCGTCCGGCTGTTGGGGGAACAGGGCTACACACCCGTCAAGATCAAGAATTTCTGGCGTCCCGGCAACCGGTTCCTGGGTCTGAACGCCACGTTCGTGTCGCAGGGCGGGCACCAGTTCGAACTGCAGTTCCCGACCGCGGAGAGCAAGGCCGTCGGCAATCGGACGCACGACCTCTACGCGGTCGTGCGAAGTGATGGAGCCGACCCGGCCGAGCGCGTCGAGTCCTACCTGAAGACGCTGGCGCTCAACGTCCCGGTGTTGCAGTCACTTCCGGGCGGTCTCGACGGCAATCCGCACCTCACCGAGCCGGCCAAGAACACCTCCTTCGCCGAGTGGCTGCGGGGGCAGCGGGAAGCCGCCGCCTTCGCCGCGTACCTCGATGCGCTGAGCGAGTCGGGCAGGACCTTCGCGGACGAGATCGCCCGCCACGGCCTCGACCCGGCCAGAGACCTGCCCGACCTCGACCCAGCAACGTTTGCGAGTTCCCATGGAGACACTGCCGTTCGACTACACCCTGCTGTACGGCCGGGGGGACCTGAGCTCGGAGCCGATCGGGGAGACGGAGAGGGCCCGGAACGTCATAGCGGTGGTGAACCTGCGCGGCCCGGTGCAGGCCGTGATGTGGGACTACCCGACGGCGGAGTGGACGTACCAGCCGGACATAGCGGCGGCGATCCTGTTCGCGGAGCCGGGAGTGATGCGGACCAGGGACGTGGACAGGCCGACGGCGGAGCGGGAGGCCCCGGCGTTCGCGACGAAGCCGCTGCCGGGCGCGGAGGAGTTGACGGCGATCGTCCGGGCGGCGGCCCGCACGGCCTGACGCC
>CAKUMG010000101.1 GCA_934667465.1 uncultured Actinoplanes sp.
GCCGTGGCTCGCCGCTGAGCGGCCGGACCAGGAGGAGTCGCTGGCGACCGAGGGCGCGCTGTGGACGGCGCTGCGGGCCCTGGAGGAGAAGGCCGCGCTCAGCCGGCGGATGGCGATCAGCAGGCCCGGAGCCGCGTACGGCGATCGATTCCGCCGGATGGCCGAGGAGACCGACGGGGCGACCGCGCTCATCCGCCGGCTCCTCGACCGGATGGCCGCCGGAGGAGTCGGCGGCCCGCCGGTGAGGTAGCTTGACCCCGCGGGAGCAGGCGGGAAGGGCTACGGGGATGGAACCGCTGGATCGGCATTTCGAGGAGCTGCTGGGCCACCTCAAGGAGGCCCGGGGCTTCGACTTCACCGGCTACAAGCGATCGAGCCTGATGCGCCGGGTCAACCGGCGGATGGCCCAGGTGCGGATCGCCGACTACGGGGACTACCTCGATCACCTCCAGGTTCATCCGGACGAGTTCACGGCGTTGTTCAACACCATTCTGATCAACGTGACCTCGTTCTTCCGGGACCCGGAGGCCTGGGACCATCTGCGCGAGGAGGTGCTAGAGCCGATGGTGGCGGCCAGACCCCACGACGCGCCGCTGCGGCTGTGGACCGCGGGCTGCGCCTCCGGGCAGGAGGCGTACACCCTGGCGATGCTGCTCGGCGAGGTCCTCGGCCCCGACGGGCTGCGCCGCCGCGTCAAAATTTATGCGACGGATGTCGACGAGGAGCAGCTCGGCGAGGCGCGGCACGCGACCTACGACACGCAGGCCATGGCCGGGGTGCCGCAGGTGCTGCTGCACCGCTACTTCGAGCCGGCCGGCCAGCGCTACCAGTTCCGCCCGGACCTGCGCCGCTCGGTCATCTTCGGCCGCAACGACCTGGTCCAGGACGCGCCGATCTCCCGGATCGACGTGCTGACCTGCCGCAACACACTCATGTACTTCACCGCGGAGACGCAGGCCCGGATCCTGTCGCGCTTCCACTTCGCGCTCAACGACGGCGGTTCGCTCTTCCTCGGCCGGGCCGAGACGCTGCGCAACCACGGCGACCTGTTCCAGCCGATCGACGTGAAGCAGCGGGTGTTCCGGCGGGTGTCGCGGATCGTGACCCCGCACCCGGCGCCCGCCGCCTATCCGGCGGCCCCGGCGCCCGCCGAGCCGCGGGGGCTCGACCAGGTGCGCAACGCCGCCCTGCTGGCCGGTCCGGTGGCGCAGATCGTGGTGACCGCGGACGGGCTGGTCGCGCTGAGCAACCAGCAGGCCGAGCACCTGTTCGGGGTGTCCGTGCGCGACCTCGGGCGGCCCTTCCGCGACCTGGACGTCTCCTACCGGCCCGTCGAGCTGCGCACCCACATCGAGCAGGCCCGCACCGAGCGGCGCACGGTGCACCTGGAGGACGTCGGGCACGAGCGGGTCCCGGGCGACAAGGTGTATCTCCAGGTGCAGGTCACGCCGCTGCTCGAGGGCGACACCGAGCCGCTCGGGGTGGCGCTGGTCTTCCGCGACGTCACGGCCGCCCGGCGGCTGCGCGACGACCTGGAGAACGCGAACCGCGAGCTCGAGACCGCGTACGAGGAACTGCAGTCCACCAACGAGGAGCTGGAGACCACCAACGAGGAGCTGCAGTCGACGGTCGAGGAGCTGGAGACCACCAACGAGGAGCTCCAGTCGACCAACGAGGAGCTGGAGACCATGAACGAGGAGCTCCAGTCGACCAACGACGAGCTGCAGAACATCAACGAGCGGCTGCAGCGCAGCACCAGCGACCTCGACGCGGCCAACGCGTTCCTCGACGCCATCCTGTCGCACCTGCGCACCGCGATCGTGGTCGTCGACCAGGACCTGCTGGTGCGCGCGTGGAACACCCAGGCGGGTGACCTGTGGGGGGTCCGTGGCGACGAGGCGATCGGCCAGCACCTGCTGACCCTCGACATCGGCCTGCCGGTCGACCGGGTGCGCCCCTTGCTCCGGCTTGCGCTGACCGGCGACCATCAAGCGGGCGAGCTGGTCCTCGACGCCGTCAACCGGCGCGGCCGCACGATCTCGGTCCGGGTCGCCTGCAGCCCCATGCTCGACGGCGACAAACCCATCGGCGCGATCATCGTGATGGAGAGCGCATGACACCCGAGCCCCTGAGCTGGCACATCGGCGGTGACGACAGCCGCACGGCGGTCGTGCTGCGCGGCACCCTCGCGATGGGCAGTGCCGCCCGGCTGCGTACCGTCCTGCTCAAATGCCTGGCCGAGCAGCCCGCGGCGCTGCTGGTGGACCTGTCCGGCATCACCGTGCCCGAGCCCCGTGCCCTCGCGGTCTTCACCGCGGTCGTGCGGCAGGCGGCGACGTGGCCGGGCATCCCGGTGGTGCTGTGCGCGCCGCCGCCCGAGGTGGCCACGCTGCTCGCCGCCGGCGGGTTCGGCCGGCTGCCGGTGCACGCCACGGTGGAGCGGGCGGTGGCCGCCCTCGGCGACAGCCGCGCGACGCTGCCCGTGCTCAGCGATCAGCTGCTGCCGGTGACCGGCGCCGCCCGGCACGCCCGCGACATGGTCACCGACGCCTGCGCCCGCTGGGAGCTGCCGGAGCTGGTCGGGCCGGCCGGGACGGTCGTCAGCGAGCTGGTGTCCAACGTGATCGACCACGTCGGCACGATGATGACGCTGCGGATCTCGCTGCGCGGCCGCTACCTGCACGTGGCGCTGCACGACGGCTCGCCGGCCGCTCCCGAGCCCGGAGTCCCGGCCCGCCCCGGCACGTCCGGGCTCGCCGTGGTGCAGGCCATGGTCACGAACTGGGGCTGGCTGCCCACCACCGACGGCAAGGTCGTCTGGGCCATCCTCGCGAAACCCTAGGGAGTCTCGAGCAGATTCCCCAGGCCGGTGGCGGCGACGACCTGGGCCACATAGGGCCGCAGGCCGGTGACCCGGACCCGGACCGAGCGCACCCGCGCGGCCTCGTGCACCGCGACCAGCACCCCGATCCCGGCCGCGTCCAGGAACGGCACGTCGGCCAGGTCGACGACGAGCAGCCCGGAACGGGTGCCGCCGACCGCGGTGAGCAGCTCCTCGCGCAGGTGGTCGGCGTTGTCCCGGTCGACCTCGCCCGCGACCCACGCCCGCGGCACGCCGTCGCGGTCCCGGCCGATCGTCACCTTGACGTGGTGGTCCTCCTGCTCGGCCCCGGTCCACGGCGGCGGCGTGTCGCTGAGCATCGCGGAGCGCAACCACGCCAGCGCCCGGCTCAGCAGCCGCGACACGTGCATCTGCGAGATGCCGAGCTGCTCGGCGATCTCGGCCTGGCTCAGGTTGCCCCAGAAGCGCAGCGCCAGCATCCGGCGCTCCCGTTGCGGCAGCCGGCAGAGCAGCCGCTCCACGGTGGTCCGGTCGTCGACCAGGCCCAGGTCGTTGTCGGCGGCGCCGACCAGGTCACCGATCTCGGCGCGGTCGTCGTCGCCGGCGGGCGCGTTGAGCGAGGCCGGGCTGTAGCCGGCCAGGGACCGGCGCGCCGCGGCGATCTCCGCGGGCTGCACGCCGAGGAACGACGCGAGCTCCGCGTCGGTCGGGGTGCGCGCGAGCCGCGCGGTCAGCACGCCGGCGGCGTGGTTCATCTCGAGGACCAGGTCCTGCAGGCGCCGCGGCACGTGGACACCCCAGGTGTGGTCCCGGAAGTGCCGCTTGATCTCGCCGGTGATGGTGATGATCGCGTACGCGGTGAAGCTGCCCCGCTCGGCGTCGTAACGGTCCACCGCCTTGGTCAGCCCGAGACGCGCCACCTGCTCCAGGTCCTCGAAGAGCTCGCCGCGGTTGCGGTAGCGCCGGGCGAGCCGGCCCGCGAACGGCAGGGCGGACCGGATGAACTCGGCACGGAGCACCTCGCAGCGCGCCGCGTCCGCGCCGGAGCACGCGCTGACGTAGTGCGTCGCCAGCTCGTCGAGATCCTCGAGCGGGCGGGTTCTTCCGGTGCTCGGCATGCGGCGATCCCTTCGCAACGATGCGACGGCCCCAACCAGTGGACACAGGCAGATGTGATTCCCTGCTTCCCCTCGCGGGTTGCCAACAAACCTACCGTCACCCGCCCGGGGTGGCGGCCCTTTGCCACACCCACGTACGCCTGATTCGCCCGCGAACCCCGGGGTATGCGCCGGGCCATGACCATCTCGGCGAGCGTCACGTTCATCGGCAACGCCACCACCCTGCTCCGGCTGGGCAATTTCACCCTGCTGACCGACCCGGCCTTCGGCGCCGCCGGCAGCCGGGTGCACCTCGGGTACGGCGCCTTCACCCGCCGCCTGCGCGACCCCGCCCGCGGCTGGGACGACCTGCCCCGGCCGGACGCGATCCTGCTCTCGCACTTCCACGGCGACCACTTCGACCGGGCCGCCTCCCGGGTCCTGCCCCGCGACCTGCCGGTGATCACCACCCCGCAGGCGCGCCGGGCGCTGCGCCGCCGCAAGTTCGGCGAGGTGTTGGCGCTGCCGACCTGGGACACCCACGAGTGGAGCAGCGCGGACCAGCGGCTGCGCGTCACCGCGGTCCCGGCGCGGCACGGTCCCGGGCCGATCGACATGCTGCTGCCCGAGACCATGGGCTCGGTGCTCGAGCTCGAGGTGGGCGGGCGGCTGGCGCTGCGGCTCTACGTCACCGGTGACACGCTGTACGGCCCGCATCTGGCCGAGATCCCGCGGCGGTGCGGCGAGATCGACGCCATGCTGATCCACCTGGGCGGCACCCGGCTGCTCGGCCTGCTGCTCACGATGGACGGACGCCAGGGCGCCGCCACGACCGGGCTGATCCGGCCGCGGATGACCGTGCCGATCCACTACGACGACTACAAGGTCATGAAGTCGCCGCTGGACGACTATCTGCGCCGGGCCCGCGACCAGGGGCTCACCGGCATCGAACCGGTCAGCCGGGGAGCGACGACGGCGCTGCCGCTGCGGCCGTGACGGCCCGCCGCCGGTCCCGGACCAGCGGCACCACCCAGACGAGCAGCAGCGCCCCGGCGATCGCCAGGGCGGCCGGGCCGGTGCCGTGCCACAGGGCCGGCACCAGGTAGGCACTCACTATCAGGGTGCGGCAGACGAACGCCGTCAGCATGTCGGTCTCCTCGTTACGGTGCGGTTGGCAGTCAGCTTCCCCTCCGGCGTGGCCCCACGGGGCCATATCGCGGTCGATCTCGGGCAAAACCCCTGCATACGAGCGTTGGCGGAAGTCACAGCGAGCAGAAGTGCGACAGCGGCATAGAAAGGCGCCAGAGGGGCACGCGGGGCCGCATGAATCGCAAGTTCCGCGTCACTGTCGTCGATCACCAGCCACTCTTCGTGAGCGGGCTCGAGCTGCTGCTGCCCCGGGTGAGCGGTGGACGGGCCACCGTGGTGGCGACGACCCGGGACGCCGCGTCGGCGCCGGCGGTGGTCCGGCGCAGCGTTCCCGACCTGGTCCTGGTGGAGCTGCGCCTGCCCCCGCCCGGCGGGGTACGGGTGATCTCCGCGGTCCGGCGCACCACCCCGCGCGTGCGGGTCGTCGCGATGTCCGGCGACAACGACCCGGCGGGCGCGGTGGCCGCGCTGCGCGCCGGTGCGGAGGCGTTCCTGCCCAAGACCACCGAGCCGAGCGACCTGCTGCAACCCCTGCTCGCCGTCCTGGACGGCTGGGCCGTGGTCCCGCCCGGGCTGCTGGGCCGCCTGGTCGCGCCGGGTGCCCGGCCCGTCCCGCCGGACCTCGACCACACCGAGCGGCAGCTGCTGCGGCTGATCGCCGCCGGTGCCAGCACCACCGCCATCGGCCTGGAACTGCACGTCTCCGAGCGTACGGTGAAGCGGCTGACCGCCGCGCTGCTGCGCAAGCTGCGCGTCACCAGCCGGACCCAGGCGGCCGCGTTCGCCGGCAGCGCCGGCATGATCTGACCCGGCAACGCCCGCGGGATCCGGCCCGGTTCCGCGACGCACCCGCTCACCCACCGATCGTCCGGACGATGAGGACGGCGTTGAGCGCGATGATGAGGGCGGCCGCGACCCCGGCCGCCACCGTCGTGAGCCGCCGGTTGACGTACTCGCCCATCAGGTCCTGGCGCCGGGTCAGCCAGATCAGCGGCACCAGCGCGAACGGCACGCCGAACGAGAGCACGACCTGCGACCACACCAGGGCCTGCGTCGGGTCCGCGCCGATCAGCAGGATCACCATCGCCGGGGCCATCGTGACCAGCCGGCGCACGACCACCGGGATCCGGCGGCGCAGGAAGCCCTGCATGACGACCTGACCGGCGAACGTGCCGACGCTCGACGAGGCCAGCCCGGAGGCGAGCAGCGCGACCGCGAAGGCCAGCGCCACGTACTCGTCGAGCCGCTCACCCAGCCCGGCGTGGATGCCGACGAGGCTGTCCGTGCCCGGCACGTTCTGCCCGTGGAAGAGCTGCGCCGCGATGACCAGCATGGCGAGGTTGACGAGGCCGGCCGCGCCGAGCGCGACCAGGGTGTCGGTGCGCTGGTAGCGCAGGGCGGCCCGGCGGTCCGGCACGCCGGAGCGCGAGGTGGTCAGCGCCGAGTGCAGGTAGATGACGTGCGGCATGACCGTCGCCCCCAGGATGCCGGTGGCCAGCACCAGGCTGTCCGGGCCCTCGAACGACGGCAGCAGGCCCCCGGCGATGGCCGTCCCGTCGACACCGGAACGCAGCGTCGCGTACAGGAAACCCAGCATGATGACCGCGAGCAGCCCGCCGATCGCGGCCTCGTAGCGGCGCACCCCGCGGCGGTGCAGGCCCAGCAGGGCGAACGCCACCACGCAGGTGATCAGCCCGCCGATCGGCAGCGGGATGCCGAACAGCAGGTAGAGCGCCAGCGCGCCGCCGACGATCTCGGCCAGGTCGGTGGCCATGGCGACCAGCTCCGCCTGTCCCCAGAGGAACCGGGTGACCGGGCGGGGCAGCTGCTCGCGGCAGTGCTCGGCGAGGTCACGCCCGGTGATCAGGCCCAGCTTGGCGGAGAGCGACTGGATCAGCATCGCCGTCAGGTTCGCGGCGACGATCACCCAGACCAGGCCGTATCCGTACGCGGATCCGGCGGTGAAGTTGGTCGCGAAGTTCCCGGGGTCGGCGTAGGCGATGGCGGCGACGAACGCCGGCCCGAACAGGGGTGCCAGCCGGGCTACGCGGCGGCGGACGGGAGAGACGAGCGCCGTGGCGGCTCCGGGGACGACCATGCGCGGCTTCTGCCCCCAGCCGTGGCCCGCCGGGGCCACGTGCTGGCCTCCTGGGGCCAGGGGGCCGGGTAGCTCGAGATCGTCCCACCCCGACGGACGAACGTCCTCGATCGACGAAACGCGGAGGAACACCGATGTTCAAGCACGTCGACTACCTGCAGTTCCAGGCCAAGCCGGAGAAGCCGGACGCGCTGCTGGCCCGCAAGATGCAGGAGCTGGTCGGGGGCCAGTTCGGTGAGATGACCGTGATGATGCAGTACCTCTGGCAGGGCTGGTCGTGCCGGGTTCCCGGCAAGTACAAGGACATGATCATGGACATCGCGACCGAGGAGATCGGTCACGTCGAGATGCTCACGACCATGCTGGCCCGCCTGCTCGAGGGCGCGCCGGGCGAGGCCACGCAGAAGGCCGCCGCCGCGAACCCGCTGCTCGCCGCGGTACTCGGCGGTCAGAGCCCGCAGCACGCGATCGTCAGCGGCGGCAACGCCCTGCCGCGCGACAGCGAGGGCACGCCGTGGAACACCGGCTACATCGTGGCCAGCGGCAACCTGCTCTCCGACTTCCGCTCCAATGTGGCAGCCGAGGCGCAGAGCCGGCTCATGACCAGCCGCGTCTACAACATGACCGACGACCGCGGTGTCAAGGACATGCTGCAGTTCAACCTGGCGCGCGACACCTACCACCAGCAGCAGTGGCTGAAGGGCATCGAGCAGCTCGTCGCCGACGGTTACGCCGACAGCCCGATCGAGAACTCGAACGGGGAGTTCGAGCACCCCGAGGCGCGGCGCACCTTCTACAGCTTCGACCCGGCCAGCAAGGCCGGCGAGGGACTGTGGGCGCAGGGCGAGACCGTCTTCGGCGAGAAGATCGACTACGTCCCGGACGCGCAGCCGCTGACCGACGACAAGCCGCTGGGACCCGCCCCCGACCCCAAGCTCTACGTCACCTACGGCGGGGACATGGGACCGGGCAAGCCGGGCACCGGCGCGGGCGCGCACGCCCAGGGCGTCGCCAACGTGGTCAACAAGATCAAGGGAGCGCTGGACTGAGCGCTGACCTGAGCCGGCCCGCCGGGACCGTGGCATCGGCCACGGTTCCGGCATCGCCGGTTTATCCGCGGTACGGAACGGTATCCGCCCGCGCATGAAGACTTCGACCAGGGCAGCGCTGCTGCTCACCGCCACGGCGGCCGGGACGGTCGCCGCGCGACGGGCGCTGGCCGCGCGCCAGCGGGCCCGGACGCCCCGGGTGCACATCCTCACTGTCGAGCGGCCGTACGACGAGGTGACGCTGCCCGCTCCCCTGGCCGACCTCGGCGACGCGGTGCAGGTCGAGCTGCGGCCCGCGCCGGGCGACCGGGGCACCGAGATCGCCGTACGCAGCGACACGGTTTCCGCCGGGGACCTCCGGCGCGCCCTGCGGGAGTCGCGGTCCCTGCTCGAGGTCGGGTATGTGCTGCTGCCCAGCGGGCCGCCGACCACCGAACCCACGCTGCGCAACCGGCCGCTGCGGAAGGCGACGGCGCACGGCCGCGAGGGAGGACTGCTGTGAAGGCCCTGCAATGGCAAGGCGTCAACAAGCTCGCGGTCGGCGAGGTGCCCGACCCCCGGCTGCGCAACACCGGCGACGTGATCGTCAAGGTGCGGCGGACCGTCACCTGCGGCTCCGACCTGCACCTGCTCGGCGGCTACATCCCCTTCCTGGAGAAGGGCGACGTGCTGGGCCACGAGTTCCTCGGCGAGATCGTCGAGGTCGGCTCCGACGTCCGGGCACACCAGGTCGGCGACCGGGTGGTGGTGTCGTCTTTCATCGGCTGCGGCAAGTGCCACCACTGCCACCGGCGCGAGTTCTCGCTGTGCGACAACAGCAACACCAACCCGGCGATCACCGAGTCGCTGTGGGGGCACGCCGTCGGCGGGTGCTTCGGCTACAGCCACGCGATGGGCGGCAACGCCGGCAGCCACGCCGAGTACATCCGGGTGCCGTTCGCCGACATCGGCGCGTTCACGGTGCCCGAGGGGGTCAGCGACGAGCGGGCGCTGTTCGCCTCCGACTCCGCCTCGACCGGCTGGATGGGCGCCAACCTCGGCGGGGTGCAGCCCGGCCAGGTCGTCGCCGTGTGGGGCGCGGGCGCGGTCGGCCAGATGGCGGCCCGGGCAGCGGTGCTGCTCGGCGCCGAGCGGGTGATCGTCATCGACCGCTACGACAACCGGCTCCAGCAGGTGGAGAAGTTCGTCGGCGCGGAGACACTCAACTACGAGCGCACGAACATCCACGAGGAGCTGCGCGAACGCAGCGGCGGGCGCGGACCCGACGTGTGCATCGAGGCGGTCGGCATGGAGGCGCACTCGGCCGGCCCGCAGCACGTCTACGACCAGGTGAAACAGCAGCTGCGGCTGCAGACGGACCGGCCGGTGGCGGTCCGCGAGGCGATCCACGCCTGCGCGAAGGGCGGCTCGGTCTTCGTGCTCGGCGTCTTCGCGGGCATGGTCGACAAGTTCCCGCTCGGCGCGATGATGAACAAGGGCCTGACCGTACGCGGCGCCCAGATGCACGGTCAGCGGTACATCCCCATGCTGCTGGACCGGATGGCGCGCGGCGAGCTGGTCACCGAGCACCTGGCCACCCACACCATGCCCCTCGAGCAGGCGCCGGAGGGCTACCGCCTCTTCAAGGAGAAGGCGGACGGCTGCGTACGGGCGGTCTTCCTGCCCTGATGATCATCCGGCGGGCACGCTGCGCGAGACTGCTGGGGTGCCTTTCTCCTCGGATGCGCCCGGGCTCGTCGGCCGGGCAGCCGTCTGGGCCGAGCTGACCGCTCTGCTCGGCGGCGCCTCCCCTAACGGGCCCGGCGCGGCTCTCGCGGGCCGGGACGACACGGCGGTCCCCGGCCGGGACGGCACCGCTCCTCCCGGCCGGGACGGCACCGCTCTTCCCGGCCGGGACGGCGCGGCGGTGATGCTCGTCGGTCCGGCCGGGATCGGGAAGTCCGCGCTGGTGGAGGCGTTCGCCGCCGAGGCCGCGCGGCGCGGGCACGCCGTCGTGCGGGCCGCCGGCGGGGCGGAGATCCAGGGCCGCCCGTACGGGGTCCTGCGTGCCCTGCTCACCGGCACCGACCCGGGCGACCTGCCCGGTGGCCAGCGCCGGGCCCTGGCGGCGGCGCTGGCCGGCGAGGAGCACGGTGTCGACCTGCTGGCCCTGCGCTCGGCCGTCGCCGCCGTTCTCGCCCCGGCCGCCGGTGAGCCGCCGCTCGTGCTCGTGGTCGACGAGGCCGAGCGGACCGACCCGCCCAGCTACGACCTGCTGCTGACCCTGGCCGCCGCGATCACCTGGGGGCAGCTGGGCGTGGTGGCCCTGTTCGCGGCCCGGACCGGCCGGATCCCGGGCGATCTGGCGGAGCTGACCCGCGCGGTCCCGGTCCCGCCGCTGACCGAGCGCGAGGCGGAACGGCTGCTCGACACCCTGCCCGGGGCGCCGGTCGGCTCGGACCGGCTCGAGCTGCTGCGCCGCTGCGGTGGTAACCCCCTGGCCCTGCTCGTCGACCGGCCGGTGCCGGCGTTCGCCCGGCTGGTGCGCGGGCTGCCCGGGCCCACCCGGTGGGCGCTGACCCTGGCCGCGACCGGCGAGCAGGACATCGACGCGATCACCCGGGCCGACCCCTCCCTCACCCTGGCCGCCTGGCAGCCGGCCGAGGACGCGGGCCTGGTCACCGTCGCCGCCAGCGCGGTCCGGTTCCGGCACCCCCTCGTCGAGCAGGCCGTTCTCGAGGCCGCCGGGCCGAGGGCGCGGCAGCGGGCACACCGGCTGCTCGCCGCGGCCAGCACCACCTCCTCCAGGCTCGGGCGCTCCAGCGCCAGGTAGGCGGCGCGGGTCAGCTGCCCGGAGCTGGTGCGCACCCCGGCCACCCAGCGGTCGAACCAGGCCCGGTCGACCACGATCGGGCCGGCCGGCAGCGGCACCACGGTTTCCTTCCAGACGTAGTCGACGTCGCTGTCGACGTAGCCCACGCCCATGCGCTGGCCGGTTTGCAGAACCAGGCTTGCGTCTTCCAGCACCGAACGGGTGACAAAGGCCTTGGATACGTGATTGACGGTGAGCAGGATCATGCCGTTTCCCCCTGCCAGCGGCCGGA
>CAKUMG010000102.1 GCA_934667465.1 uncultured Actinoplanes sp.
GGTCGAGACGGTGTGAGTCGGCGCCGCACTGGGTGACGAGGAGCTGGGGCCGGAACGCCCGCAGCACCGAGGGGACCACGGCGTGGAACGCGCGCAGCCAGCCGGCGTCGCCGGTCGTGGGCGGCAGCGCGAGGTTGACGGCCGTGCCCTCGGCGGCCGGGCCACCGGTCTCCTGCGGGTAGCCGGTGCCCGGGAAGAGGGTGAGCGGCGACTCGTGCAGGCTGACAGTGAGCACGCGCGGGTCGTCGTAGAACGCCGCCTGGACGCCGTCGCCGTGGTGGACGTCGACATCCACGTACGCGATGCGCTCCGCGCCGAGGTCGAGCAGGCGCGCGATGGCGACCGCCGGGTCGTTGTAGACGCAGAACCCGGCCGCGCGCGCGGCCATGGCGTGGTGCAGCCCACCTGAGACGTTGACCGCACGGGTGGCCGCGCCCGACCAGACCGCCTCGGCCGCCGCGAGGGAGGCGCCGCAGATGCGGGCCGACGCCTCGTGCATGCCCTCGAAGACGGGGTTGTCGACCGAGTTGAGCCCCCAGCCGCGGAAGAACGGGTCGTGCGGCGCGGCCCGCACGGCGTCGAGATAGTCGGCCCGGTGCACCCGGGTCAGCGCGGCGTCGTCGGCCGTCGCGGGCGTGATCAGGCGCACCCCGGGCCGGTCGAGGACGCCCAGCTCGCGCGCGAGCGCCATGGTGAGCTCGACCCGCACCGGATCGAGCGGGTGATCGCCCATGTCGTAGCTCAGCAGCGCCTCGTCCCAGACGACAGCCGTCGTTCCATCCGCCATGGCAGTCACTCTCCCACGGCCCTCCGACACTTTCCGCCCGCGCGGATCGACGACGGCCGACACCGGGGCTGCACCTGGACGAAGCCTGAGAGGAAGCGCAGGACGACCGCGCCCGCCCGTCGGTACCGGCACGGCCCGCCGAGTTCCGGTAAGGTCTTGTGACCCACCTTGTCGGCGCTGAGTCAACCCCCGGTTGCGAGGTAATATCGCTGCTGGGAGGGCCGCACCATGAACGATCTCGTCGACGCCAGTCGGTGTGAACGCACCACCGTGGCCTGCGAGCAGACGCCCGACCAGCATCGAAACGTTTAGGAGGTCGAAAAGGTGCGGACGCACAACACGACCAGACGCGCCGGCGAGGCCGAGGCGCACAAGGTCGACCTCGTCGACACCACCGAGATGTACTTGCGCACCATCCTCGAGCTCGAGGAGGAGGGTGTGCCGCCGCTGCGCGCCCGCATCGCCGAGCGCCTGCACCAGAGCGGCCCGACGGTCAGCCAGACGGTCGCGCGGATGGAGCGCGACGGCCTGCTGAGCGTGGAGAACGACCGCCACCTGGTCCTGACCGAGGAGGGCCGCGACTCGGCCGTCGCGGTCATGCGCAAGCACCGCCTGGCGGAGTTGCTGCTGGTCAACGTCATCGGCATGCCCTACGAGGAGGCCCACGACGAGGCCTGCCGCTGGGAGCACGTGATGAGCGACTCGGTCGAGCGCCGGGTCTACGAGCTGCTCGACCGCCCGACGCGCTCGCCCTACGGCAACCCGATCCCGGGTCTCGAGGTGCTGGGCGTGGGCGTTCCCGTCGAAGAGCCGGGCACGCCGGTGCTCTCCGTCGCGGGCGCCAACGAGCGCAATCTCGCATTTCCGGGCCTCTCGGGCAGCGTCGTCGTGCGCCGCATCTGCGAGAGCGTCCAGACCAACGCGGGCGTCCTGCGCCAGCTGCACGCCGCCGGCATCGACCCCGGTGCCACGGTCACGGTCGCCCAGGAGCGTGACGGCGTCACCATCGACCGGTCCGGCGACAAGATCCGCCTGCCGCGCGAGGTGGCGTCGCGGGTCTTCGTCGACGCGCACTGATCACGCGGGTCTTCGTCGACGCGCACTGATCAACTGCCGGTCAAAGGCCTGCTCCCGTACGGGACACAGGAGCGCGACGTGCGGCCACCACGGCCCGCGTCGCGTTCCCCGTTCCGCCCCGCCCACGAGTGTCGGCCGCCGCCCGCAACGCCCGCCCCATCCAGCCGGCGCGTCTGTTGCCGGCCGCGCCGGGCCGACCGTTGCCCGCCGGGCCGGGCCGAACCGCTCACCGCCGCGCCGGGCGCACGGGCGGGACCCGGCAGCCACGCCACGCGGATCGCGTGCGTTGCGCGGGACGGGCCTGTGGCCGTACGAGCGAAGCAGTCAGCCGTTTGTGGTGTTCATCGCCTTGGCGAGGCTGAGCAGCCGCGTCTGCATCTGCTTGATCTCGGCAGTCTTGGCTCCCGCGGCGAAGGTGTAGCGCAGCGTCTGCACCTGCTTCGCCTCGCTCAGCCATGTGATCTCGATCGCGGGACCGTGCCCGCCGCCCGCCTTGGTCTGCAGCCGGTAGCCCGCTTTGCCGAGTCCCTTGGTCTTCGTCGCCTTGGCGGGCGTCATCGTGTCGGCGAACAACCCGGCGTCGGCCTTGGTGCTCTCGACCACGGACAGGGCGAGGTACGGCCACTCGCCCGCCACCGTCTGCACCACGCACGTGGAGGTCTCGTCGACCGTGAAGGCGGCCGCGGCGGTGAAGGTGACGCCGATCTTCTCCGCGATGAAGTCGTAGTCCCACAGGATGCAGGCACCACCCGCGGCGGCCGCTTCCTGCACGACCTGGCGCACCGGGGGCGGGGAGGGCGCGGCGGGCTCCTCGGCGGTGCAGGCGGTCAGGGAGAGCAGCGTCACTGCGGCGAGCAGGGCCGGGATTCGCGCGCGCACCGGAGTCCTTCCGACTATTTCGGGGCACACCGTACTGGGAATCGAGGCCCGCGCGAAAGGCCGGCTCAGGAACCGTCGGTGTACGGACAGTGACGGCAGCCGCGGCCGCAGCAGGTGCCCCGGCGGGCGAGGAACCCGGCGGTCAGCACGAACAGCCCGGACTCCGGGTCGGGATAGCCGGCCTGCTCCCCCGCCAGGGCCGCGGCGTGCGCGGCAAGGATCTCGGCCCGGCGCGGGTGGGTGGTCGCGAGACGGGTGGGGTGCGGCTCGGTGAGGGGTCGCGGCGCGAGCTGATCCACCGTACGACCGTACGCCTCGCCCGGCCGCGGCGGCGCTACTTGACAGGTGGCGTCAAGTAGCAGTTGGATGGTGCCCGTGACCACCGGGGACCCGCTCGTGGAGCAGATCGTCCGGCTGCTCGACATCCGGCTGCTCGACCCGCTCGAGATCCTGCTCGAAGGCGACGACGCCGTGGCGGCGCTGCGGCAGATCGTGCGCCTGCGCGCATCGCGGTGGGCGGCCCGGCTGCGCGACGGAGATCAGCAGGCCGCGATCCGCCTGGTCTCGACGCTCTATCCGGGCGACCGGCCGTTCGATCCGCCGGCCGAGTGGTGGAGCTCACCGCTCGGGCGCGCGGTCGCGCTCGGCGTGGGCCATCCGTCGGCGCGCTCGGTGTCCTACACGGTCGCCGGGGCGATGCTGGGGATCACCCGGCAGGGCGTGCACGACCTGGTCCGCCGGGGCAAGCTGCCCCGGCACGAGGACGGCGGCGTCCCGGCCGACGCGGTCCGCGACCGCCTCCGCCGGCAGTCCGGCGACGAACAGCGCAGAGACCTCCGCCGACAGTCCGGCGAAGAGCAGCGAAAAGAAGGAGAACAGTCGTGATCAACGATCGGCTCGTGGACGCGGGTGAACTGCCCGTGGCGGTGCGCGACTTCGGCGGGGACCAGCCGCCGCTGCTCCTGCTGCACGGCGCGGGCGGCAACCTGGCGGCTCTTACCGGGCTGGCCCGGGCCCTGCGCCCCCGTCACCGCGTGATCGCCGTGGACCTGCGCGGCCACGGCCGGTCCGGCGACGGCGCCTGGACCTGGGACGCGGCGCTCGGCGACCTGGCCGCGGTGACCGTACAGATGGAATTGGATCGTCCCGCGGTGGCAGGGCACTCGCTCGGCGGCATGATCGCGGCGCTGTGGGGGCAGCGGCACCCCGAGACGCCCGGTGTGATCAACATCGACGGCAACCCGGCACCGACCCGGCCGGAGCAACTGCCCGGCCTGCCGCCGGAGAAGGCGGCCGCCGAGCTGGCGCGCCTGACCGCCGTCTTCGACTCGATGGAGGCCACGGCCGGCGCGTCCCTGCCGACCGACGGTCTGTCCGCGGTGATCGACCAGCAGCGCGCCGCGGCCCGCGAGGCCGGCCTCAACGAGAAGCTGGTCATCGAGGCGTTCCGCCGCAACGTGGTCAGCAAGGGCGGCGAGACCACGTTCCGCCCGTCGGGCTGGGCCACGTCCGAGCTGCGTACCCTCATGAACGACCTGGACCTGGGCGAGGTGTACGCCACCACACCCGCGCCGACCCTCGCCGTGCTCGCCACCCGGGACATCCCGCAGCAGGAGCCCTACGCCGACCTGTACGCGGCCTATCGCCGCCACCTCGTGGAGCAGGCCGCGGCGGCGGCGCGCACCAATCCGCGCCTGCGCTACGTGTCGCTGGAGGGCACCACGCACGCCATGGCCCTTACCCACCCGGAGCTGCTCGCGCAGGTGATCGGCGACTTCCTCCACGGCACCGTCCGCGCATAATGCCTGGACAACGATCTTGCTACCGGTGGTAGCATCGCCGGGTGACCGCAGAACCGCTTCCTCCGTTCCCGGCGCAGGAGGATCTCGTGGACGACGACGAGGTCCGGCGACCGGCGGAGTTGTGGCGTGTCCTGATGGAGAAGGCGCCGGACGAGGTGGCCGACCTCGCCAAGTCCTCACCGGCGTTCCACGAAGCCATGACCCAGCTGATGGGCGGTTCCGACCGCCGGCTCCAGCTGGTCGGCAAGGCTCGCAAGGTCAGCGTGTCGATGCCCGAGGACCTCACGGCCGCCGTCCAGCAGCGGGTGGGGCGCGGCGAATTCAGCCAATATGTGACCGAGGCGGTGGCCCGCCAGCTCGAATTGGATCTGCTGGACGAGCTCGCGGCACTGCTCGAGGCCGAGCACGGGCCACTCCCGGAGGATGCAGTGAACGAGGCGAGAAGTTCGTGGCCCGACGCGCAATAGGCATCGGAGGAGCGCTCGTTCTCGACAGCGAGGGTCTGGCGAAGCTTTTCGCGGGTGATCCACGGGCCCGGGCGTTCCTGGGCACGGCGCGCGAGCGGCGTGCGCGCGTGGTCGTCAGCGCCATCACCCTCACGGAGGTGCTGCGGGGCAACGCCCGCGACGCGCCGGTCCACCGGGTGCTGTCGCGGGTCACGGTGCTCCCGGTCACGCCCGACCTCGCCCGACGTGCGGGGCAACTCCTCGGCGAGACCGGTATGTCGGGTCACCGCTGCGCCATCGACGCGGTGGTGGCGGCGACAGCCCTCGACCTGACGCCGCCGGTCGTCGTGCTCACCAGCGACCCGGGAGACCTGACGGCCCTCGTCGAGACCCCCGACCGGCCGAAACAGGAGCGCGTCGCGGTCGTCCACGTCTGAGCACCGTCGGTTGCCGGACAGCGGCGGCCGTATCCGGTGGCGGTGTGGGCGTCTCTTCCAAGCGGGACAGTCACACCGGAAGCGAGACACGTCATGACGACAACCGCAGAGCCGATCGAGACCGCCGCGCCGTTCCGTCACCTGGACACCGCCGGTCAGGCCGGAGCGCTGGAGGCGATGCTGCACGACGCCAACCCGAGCGCCGTGAAGCTGGCCGTTTCGCACGCGCCCAACCAGGTGCAGCGGGCGGCGCTGGAGGGCGGGCGGGGGGCGTTCCCGGACGTCTCGCCAGCCGATCGGCGGATGCTCTACCTCACGGTCATCCTGATCCTGGGATTCCTGGCCGCCGGATCGCTGGTCGGGGCGGCCATCGCGCTCGGGACGGAGAAGGAGAGCGCCGCGTTCTTCACGTTCTCCGGGCTGGCGCTGGGCGGGATCACCGGGCTCTTCATCCCCAGCCCCGCCTCCAAGACCTGATCCGCCCGCGTTACGGCCGCCGGGCCCGCGCCAACCGTCCGGATCGCGGACGCCGGCCTGCCGCGCCTTCATCGCCGCGGGCGCGGGGTGGAGCGGTAGTGGCGGGCTCATTGAACGGTTAAGTTAGTTGCATGACCGCCGCTGCCGACACTGTCCGTCTCGAGGGCGCCAAGGTCGCGGTGGCGGTCACGTTCGCCACGAACGGCGTCGCGTTCGCCGGGTGGCTCGCGCGCACCCCCGCCGTACGGGACGATCTCGGCCTTTCCTCCGCCGGCCTCGGCCTGTTCCTGCTGTGCCTCTCCGGCGCGGCGGTGACCGCGATCCCGCTGGCCGGACCGCTCGTGCAGCGGCTCGGGCCGGCCCGGACAGTCCTCGCCGGCGTGACCGCTGTGGTCCTGGGCCTGATCGGTCTCGGCACCGGCACGGCGCTCGGCTCGGTCCCGGTCGCCGGCCTCGGCCTGGTGCTGATCGGCCTCGGCAACAGCACCTGGGACGTCGCCATGAACGTCGAGGGCGCCGACGTCGAACGCCGTCTCGGCCGCACCCTCATGCCCCGCTTCCACGCCGCCTTCAGCCTGGGCACGGTGGCGGGCGCCGCGCTGAGCGCCGCCGCGGCAGCCTTGTCCATTTCGGTCACTGCGCAGGTGTACGCGACCGCGGCGCTCGCCGCGGTCGTCATGCTCGGCACCCTCCGCCGTTTCCTGCCCGTCACGCAGGCGGAGAAGGAGGCGCCCCGCGGCCGGGTCCGCGACGCGTGGCGCGAGCCGCGCACCCTGCTCATCGGCGTCATCATGCTCGGCTTCGGCTTCACCGAGGGCGCCGCCAACGACTGGTTCGCCATCAGCCTCGTCGACGGCTACGGCGCCTCGGAGGCCATGGGCGCGATCGGTTTCGGCTTCTTCGTCACCGCCATGACCCTCGGCCGCCTGTTCGGCGGCGCCGCCATCGAGCGCTGGGGCCGGGTCCGCACCCTGCGCCTGACCGCGGCGGCGGCCCTGGCCGGCCTCCTGCTCGCCGTGTCCGGCATCAGCATCCCGGTGGCCCTGCTGGGTGCCCTGCTCTGGGGCGCGGGCGCCTCGCTCGGCTTCCCCATCGGCATGAGCGCGGCCGCCGACGACCCGGTCCGCGCCGCGATCCGCGTGTCGGTGGCGGGCTCGGTCGGCTACGGCGCCTTCCTCGCCGGCCCGCCCCTGATCGGCCTGCTGGCCGAGCACTTCGGGGTCCTCCGCGCCCTGCTGGTCGTCGCGGGCGCCATCGCCCTCGGCCTGATCGGCTCCGCCGCGGCCCGGCCCCTCACCCAGGACCCCGCCCACCGCTGACAGCCCGCGCTCCCCACCAGCCAAACGTCCCCCGGGCCGCGTGGCCCGGGGGACGTCAGTGGTGCTGGTCAGTGCTCAGCCGTCAGCTGCAGCCGGAGGTCGAGCCGCAGCCCTCGCAGACGTAGCAGCTGCCCGCGGGGCGCATCTTGGTGCCGCAGGTGAAGCAGAGCGGCGCGTCCGAGGCGGTGCCCAGGACCAGTTCCAGGAGCTCCGTCGAGGAGTGGGCGCTCTTGGGCGCCTCCTTCTCGGTGTTGAGGACCGGGGCGACCTCGGCGGCCGGCGCGGGGGCCGGTTCCGTCGGGGCCGAGACCGGGGCGGAGGCGGCCATGCCCGCGAGGTCGACGCCCGCGGCCTCGGCGGCCTCGGCCTGGACCTGCGCGGCGCGCTCCTTGGCGGTGAAGATGCCGAGCTCGGCGCGGGTGTCGTAGGGCAGGAAGTCCAGTGCCAGGCGACGGAAGATGTAGTCCATCACCGAGCTCGCCATGCGGACGTCCGGGTCGTCGGTCATGCCGGCCGGCTCGAAGCGCATGTTGGTGAACTTGCTGACGTACGTCTCCAGCGGGACGCCGTACTGCAGCCCTATGGAGATCGCGACCGAGAAGGCGTCCATGACGCCCGCCAGGGTCGAGCCCTGCTTCGACATCTTGAGGAAGACCTCGCCGAGGCCGTCGTCCGGGTAGGACGACGCGGTGAGGTAACCCTCGGCGCCGGCGACCGAGAACGACACCGTCTCCGAGGGGCGCTTCTTCGGGAGGCGCTTGCGGACCGGGCGGTACTCGATGACCTTCTCGACGACCTTCTCGGCCTCGGCCGCGGGCGCCTCGACCGGGGCGGCGGCCTTGTTGGGCTTGGCGACCGAGAGCGGCTGGCCGACCTTGCAGTTGTCGCGGTAGATCGCCAGCGCCTTGAGGCCCAGCTTCCAGCCCTGGAAGTGGACGTTCTCGATGTCCTCGACGGTCGCCGACTCCGGCATGTTGATCGTCTTGGAGATCGCGCCGGAGATGAACGGCTGCACCGCGGCCATCATCCGGACGTGGCCCATGGGGGCGATCGAGCGCTCGCCCATGGCGCAGTCGAAGACCGCGTAGTGCTCCGGCTTGAGGCCGGGGGCGTCCTGCACGTTGCCGTGGTTGCCGATGTGCTCGACGATCGCCTCGACCTGCTCCTCGGGGTAGCCGAGGCTGCGCAGGGCGCGCGGGACCGTCTGGTTGACGATCTGCATCGAGCCGCCGCCGACGAGCTTCTTGAACTTGACCAGCGCCAGGTCGGGCTCGACGCCGGTGGTGTCGCAGTCCATCATCAGGCCGATGGTGCCGGTCGGCGCGAGGACGGAGGCCTGCGCGTTGCGCCAGCCGTTCTTCTCACCGATCTTGATGCCGTTCTGCCACTGCTTGGTCGCCTCCTTGACGAGCGCCGCGGCCACCGGGCCGTTGGGGCGGATCTCGTCGTTGGCGGCGGCGTGCTTGCGCATGACGCGCTTGTGGGCGTCGGCGTTGCGGGCATAGCCCTCGTACGCGCCGACGACGCCCGCGATCTCCGCCGAGCGCCGGTAGGCGACGCCCGTCATCAGCGAGGTGATGCCGGCGGCGAGGCTGCGGCCGCCCTCGGAGTCGTAGGGCAGGCCGGAGGCCATCAGCAGCGCGCCGAGGTTCGCGTACCCGATGCCGAGCTGGCGGTAGGCGCGCGTGGTCTCGCCGATCTTCGGGGTCGGGAAGTCGGCGAACGCGATCGAGATCTCCATCGCCGTGATGACGAACTCGACGCTCTTGACGAACTTGTCGACCTGGAAGCTGCCGTCGGCGTTGAGGAACTTCAGCAGGTTGAGCGAGGCCAGGTTGCAGGACGAGTCGTCCAGCGACATGTACTCCGAGCACGGGTTGGACGCGGTGATCCGGCCCGTCTCGGGGTTGGTGTGCCAGTCGTTGATGATGTCGTCGTACTGCAGGCCCGGGTCGGCGCACTCCCACGCGGCCTTGGCGATCTCGGTGAAGAGGTGGCGGGCGTCGATGCTCTCGATGACCTCGCCGTGCAGCCGGCCGCGCAGGTCGAAGGTGGTGCCCTCCTCGACCGCGCGCATGAACTCGTCGCTGACGCGGACCGAGTTGTTGGCGTTCTGGTACTGCACGGAGACGATGTCGCTGCCACCGAGGTCCATGTCGAAGCCGGCGTCGCGCAGCGCGCGGATCTTGTCCTCTTCGCGGGCCTTGGTGGTGACGAACTCCTCGATGTCGGGGTGGTCGACGTCGAGGATGACCATCTTGGCCGCGCGGCGGGTGGCGCCGCCGGACTTGATCGTCCCGGCGCTCGCGTCGGCGCCGCGCATGAAGCTGACCGGGCCGCTGGCGGTGCCGCCGGAGGAGAGCAGCTCCTTGGAGGAGCGGATGCGGGACAGGTTGACCCCGGAGCCGGAGCCGCCCTTGAAGATCAGGCCCTCTTCCTTGTACCAGTCCAGGATCGAGTCCATCGAGTCGTCCACGGACAGGATGAAGCACGCGCTGACCTGCTGCGGCGACTTCGTGCCGACGTTGAACCACACCGGCGAGTTGAAGCTGAACACCTGGTGGAGCAGCATCCAGGTCAGCTCGTGCTCGAAGAGCTCGGCGTCGGCCGGGGTGGCGAAGTAGCTGTGCTCCTCGCCGGCCTGGCGGTAGGTGTGCACGACCCGGTCGATGAGCTGCTTCAGCGAGCGCTCACGCTCGGGGGAGCCGACGGCACCGCGGAAGTACTTGGTGGTGACGATGTTCGCGGCGTTGACGCTCCAGAACGACGGGTACTCGACGCCCCGCTGCTCGAAGTTGATCGAGCCGTCGCGCCAGTTCGTCATGACGACGTCGCGGCTCTCCCACTCGACCTCGTCGTAGGGGTGGACGCCCTCGGTCGTCCAGACCCGCTCGACGCGCAGCCCCCCGACTGCGGCGCCGTTGGTGCTGCCTGCCGCGCGTGTGCGCTGCCTGCCTGCTGTCATGCCGTCACCGGCCATGTGCGTGCTCCCCCTCGAACGATCCCGGCCGCCCGGCCGCGATCCGCTGCTCCCCGGCACAGGCCTTCCGGCCCGGCCCCTGTCGTCAAAACCATTTCCCGGGTACGCCGCAGGCGTGCCCGGGTGAACGGCGCGGCGCCCCGTGGCGGCGGTGCAGTACACGCGCTGGTTCGTGCACGCGGGACGGTGGTGCTCCCGCGGCCCTTGCTCTTTACGTTGTTGCTCTGTCTTCTGCGCCGGGCCCGCCCGTGCGGTCCGTGGCGCTGCCGGCCTGCCGCTGCCTGCCGCTCTCGCAGGTGCTTGGGCCGTGGTGCCGAATGCTGCCGGTGCCGGCTGCGACAGCCGTCAGGGCGACGACCGGTCGCCGGCTTTCGGAGCCCGGCCCCCGGAACGGGCCGCGACGATGTGCCGCGCGCCGGACTCCCGGGCGGTTGCGGCCGCTCGCAGCTCGGTGATCTCCTGCTCGAACTCGTCGAGCGAGTCGAAGGACTTGTAGACGCTGGCGAACCGGAGATAGGCCACCTGGTCCAGCTCGCGCAGCGGCGGCAGGATCGCGAGGCCGACCTCGTGGCTGGGGATCTCGGCCGCGCCGCGGGCCCGGACGGTCTCCTCGACCTTCTGCGCGAGCAGCGCGATCGAGTCCTCGTCGACGGGACGACCCTGGCACGCCCGGCGCACCCCACCCATGATCTTGGTGCGGCTGAAGGGCTCGGTCACGCCGCTGCGCTTGACGACGGCGAGAACGGCCTCCTCGACCGTGGTGAAGCGCTTGCCACACTCGGGACAGGACCGGCGGCGACGGATCAGCTGACCGTCGTCGGCCTCTCGTGAGTCGACCACGCGCGAATCCGCGTGGCGGCAGTACGGGCATCGCACCGCTGTCCTCCTGTCCCCCGGATGTCATACCATCGTCGCCCGCCATGGGTTGATCGCGGACATCCTCCGGCCTCCGGGCACGCGAAACGACAGCCCGAGGTGATCGTTTTCCGCCTCGGAGCTGTGCACGGACCTGTGGATGACGAAGGGTCGCGAACCCAACCTGTGGACGACTTACACCCCTGTAACTACTAGATGTTGGGG
>CAKUMG010000103.1 GCA_934667465.1 uncultured Actinoplanes sp.
CACCTCCGGCGTGGCGCTGCTGGTCTGGGCCTTCGTCATCGGCCCGCACCTGCGCGAGCCCGGCCTGACGACTGTCGACCGCTGGTTCGCGGTGCTCTTCCCGCTCGGCGACCTGCTCGTGCTGGCCGCGCTCGTCCGGCTGCTCATCGCGACCGGCCGCCGCCTGCCCGCCGCCACCATCCTCGCGCTCGGCGTCGCGGTCATGATCGCGTTCGACTCGGGCACCACCATCTCCGCCGAGGGCTCCGCCCCGGTGCTGGCCATCTTCGGCCGGATCCCGTTCCTGGCCGCCGCCGGCCTGGCCGCGCTGCACCCGTCGATGACCGAGCTGACCCGCCCGGTCGTCACCGGCACGCTGGAACTGGGCCGGGTCCGGCTGGTCCTGCTGACCCTCGCCGCGCTCGTCGCCCCGGGCGTGCTCGGCTACCAGCTGCTCACCGAGGGCACGGTGCCGGGACTCGGCGTGATCGCCGCGCTGACCGCCCTGACGTTCCTGCTGATCCTGGCCCGGATGGCCGGAGTGATGGCCAGTCACCGGCAGGCCGTGGCCCGCGAGCGCGGCCTGCGCGAGGCGTCCGCGGCGCTGGTCTCGGCCGCCGACGCCGAGGAGGTCGGCGACGCGGTCCGCCGGGCCGTCGCCCAGCTGCTGCCCGCGGACACCCCGCACCAGGTCGTGCTCGCGATGTCGTACACGGCACCGGGCGCGCCGCTGACGCCGGAGACCGCCACCCAGAACGCCGTCGACCGCGCCTCGGGCACCGCCGCCCGCCTGGTCTCGGTGCGCGAGCTGGACTGGGCCGTCGCCACCCGGCTGTCACAGTTCCCGTCGGTGCTGCGCTGCCCGCTCGTGCTCGCGGACCGGCCCGCCGGCGACCCGCTCGTCGGCGTGCTGCACGTCGGCGGCGCGCACTGGGCCCTCGCCGGGCTGCAGGGTGCCGTGGAGGTGCTCGCCACCCAGGTCGCGCTCGCGCTCGAGCGGATCGCCCTGAGCGAGGAGGTCATCCGCCGCAACAGCGAGGCCTATTTCCGTACGCTCGTCCTGAACACGTCCGACGTGATCCTCATCGTCGACGACCAGAACCACGTCCGCTACGCGAGCCCGTCGGCCGTCCACGTCCTCGGCGCGGACCCCGTCGGCACGCTGCTGCCCGAGCTGATCCACCCCGGCGACCGACGCCGCCTCGACGAGGTGCTCGGCGCGGTCCGGATCGGGGCCGGCGTCGGTGAGGGCGTCGACCTGCGCGCGGTGGGCCGGCGGCGTACCGAGGTCATGCTCGAGATGCACTGCCGCGACCTGCGCACCGACCCGACCGTCGCGGGCCTGGTCATCACGCTGCGCGACGTCACCGAGCGGGCCCGCCTCGAGCGCGAGCTCACCCACCAGGCGTTCCACGACTCGCTCACCGGCCTGGCCAACCGCGTCCTGTTCACCGACCGGCTCCAGCACGCCCTGGCCCGCGGCGCCCGCGACGGCTCGGTGGTCGGCGTGCTCTTCATCGACCTCGACGACTTCAAGATCGTCAATGACACCCAGGGGCACGCCGTCGGCGACCAGTTGCTCGTCGCGGTCGCCGAGCGTCTCTCCGGCGCCCTGCGCGCCGACGACACGGCCGCGCGGCTCGGCGGCGACGAGTTCGCCGCCCTGATCGAGAACGTCCGGGACCCCGGCGCGGTCGAGGAGACCGCCACCCGCGTGCTGGCCGCGCTCGCGCCGCCGATCCCGGTCGAGGGCGGGACCCCGCTGCTCGCCAACGCCAGCATCGGCATCACCACCACGCCCGAGGCGGACACCGCCGACGAACTGCTGCGCCAGGCCGACATGGCGCTCTACGTCGCCAAGGGCGCCGGGAAGAACCAGTGGCGCCGCTACCGCGCCGAGCTGCACAGCGCGATGGTCGAGCGGCTCGAGCTGCGCTCCGCGCTGGAGCACTCCGTCAACGAGGGCCACTTCATCCTGCAGTACCAGCCCATCGTCCGGCTCAACAACGACGAGGTGGTCGGCTTCGAGGCGCTGGTCCGCTGGCACCACCCGGTCCGCGGCATCATCTCCCCCGACCAGTTCATCGAGGTCGCCGAGGAGAGCGGGCTCATCGTGCCGATGGGCCGCTGGGTCCTGGACCAGGCGCTGCACACGGTTGCCCAGTGGTGGCGGATCCTGCCCCGGGTCCGGCGCCCCTACGTCAGCGTCAACGTCTCGGTGCGCCAGTTCCGCCAGCCCAGCTTCGTCGAGCAGGTCCGCCAGTCCCTCGAATACGCCGGCGTCCCGCCGCAGGCGCTGATGCTGGAGATCACCGAGACGCTGCTGATGGGCGACGACGAGCAGATCTGGTCCGACCTCGCGGCGCTGCGCGAGCTCGGCGTCCGCATCGCGATCGACGACTTCGGCACCGGCTACTCGTCGCTGGGCTACCTGCGCCAGCGACCGATCGACGTACTGAAGATCGACAAGTCGTTCATCGACGACATGGTCTCGGACAAGCAGCAGCTCGCCCTGGTCAGCGGCATCGTGAGCCTGGCGCAGTCGCTGGGTCTGACCGTGGTCGCCGAGGGCATCGAGGAGGGCCGGCACAAGGGCATCCTGAGCCGGCTCGGGTGCCCGCTCGGCCAGGGCTACTACTACTCGCGGCCCCTGGGCGAGACCGAGGCGCTGTCCTGGCTGCGCAACCCGCTTCCCGCCGAGGCCGCCGCTTAGCGTCCAGGGTCACGTGCCGTTCACCCCGGCGATCCGGGACGCGGTCCGGGCCGAGATCGCCGGCCTGGCCGCCTGGCTCGGCGTCTCAGCGCCGTAGGAGATCGCGGAGCGCGTAGCCGTCGCCGACGATCACGTCCGGGGCGGGCCAGGCATCCGGGTCCTCCCGCGCCGTACGGCCGGAGGGGAACAGGATCGCGGCACCGGCGTCGGCGCGACGGGCGCAGACGACGTCGCGCTGATAGCTGTCACCCACGAACCAGCAGCCCTCGGTCGGGACGCCCAGCTCGCGGGTGGCACGCCAGATCATCTCGGGGTTCGGCTTGCGGACGCCCGCCTCGTCGCTGTAGATCTGCGCGCCGAAGAGCTCGCCGACGCCCGCCCGCCGGAGGAAGTCGCGGTGGGCCGCGCCGCTCATGGTGTTGCTCACCACAGCCAGCGGCAGGCCGGCGTCGCGGGCCGCGTGCAGGGCCTCCGGGATGCCGGGGCGCAGCTCCCACTCCGGGCGGTAGGCCCAGTCGCGGGTGAGCCGGCTCGCGTGCAGCCGGACCACCTCGCGCGCCGACGGCGGCCAGCCCGCGGTGACGAAACGCCGCCACACCGCCTCGTGGGTCAGCTCGGCGGGCTCGTCCCGGTCCCGCCACGCCTTCAGCTCCGCCTCGGCGCGGGTCAGCGACCGGCCGATCTCGCCCGGGGTCAGCGCGCCGCCGGTGAGGTTGTAGAGCCGCAGCACCAGCTCGGGCGGGGCCGGGTCGAACGGGCCGGGGGCGTCGGCGAGCACCCCGCCGAAATCGAGCAACAGAGCGACCGGGGGAGGCGGCATCACCCCAATCTATGCCTCACCGGGCCGGCCGGTCTGCAGGGTCCAGGCGCGGACGCCGCCGACGATGCCCGCCGTGTTGGGGACCACCACGACCTCGTCGCCCATCCGGGCCAGCTGCGCGGCGGTGATCAGCCGGGAGTTGCCGCCGCCCAGATAGAGGCGGTCCCAGAGGAAGACCGGACGCAGGCCCTCGACCACGTTGCGGACCCGGCGCGACCAGAGCGCGTCGCCCAGGCGGCGGCGCTCGTGCTCGCCGATGTACGTGTCGTAGCTCATGCCCCAGCGCACCGGCGCCTGCGACATCTCCAGGTGCGGCGCCAGCGCGCCGCCGTCGAACAGCGCGCATCCCAGCCCGGTGCCGAGCGTCAGGACCAGCTCGCAGCCGGTGCCGGCCACCACGCCGGCGCCGTGCACCTCGGCGTCGTTGAGCACCAGCGTGGGCAGGCCGAACGCCTCGGCGAGCGCGGTACGGGCGTCGTACCCCGACCACGCCTCGACCAGCTCGGGGTCGATCTTGGTGCGCGGGCCCAGCTTCGTCACGTAGTGCGGCGTCTTCACGACCACGCCGTGCCGCAGCATGCCGGGCATGCCCACGGTCACCCGGTCGGCGGTCGGGAGCCGCTCACCGAGCTCCACCAGCGTCTTCACGAACAGGTCGGGCGGCAGCGGGTACGGCGTCGGCACCCGGATGGGCTGCGCGCGCATGGTGCCCGCCTCGTCCAGCACGGACCCCTTGATCCCGCCGCCGCCGCAATCGATCGTCAATGTGAAAGCCACACGTAGCAGTGTGACAGTTCGCCCGGACGACATCCCCGCCCGGCGGTCGATCTTGACTTTCGACCGCGGAGGGTACGGGCTCAGAAGCGGGCGAAGGAGCGGATCGGCATGCGCGGGCCGAACTTCGGTGCCGTGATGCCCCCGGCGGCGAGCAGTCCGCAGACGCGGCCGCGATGCCCCGCGTACGGCTTCAGCAGCTCCAGCATCCGCGCGTCCGTCCCCCGCGTCTCCCCCGCCAGCGCCCAGGCCACCGTGTTCGGGATGTGGAAGTCGCCCACGCTGACCGCGTCCGCGTCCCCGTAGGCGGTCCGCACGACCTCCGCCGCCGTCCACGGGCCGATGCCGGGGATCGCGGTCAGCCGCAGCGTCGCCTCGGCACTGTCGGCGCAGCGCTCCAGCCGGGCCGCCACGGCCGCGCCGCGCAGCAGGGCCTGGGTGCGCCGCTGCTCGACGCCGAAGGGATGGAACACCCAGTACGGGGTCGCCGCCACCGCCTCCGGGTCGGGCGGCAGCAGCAGGTCGCCGGGGCCGGGCGCGGGCTCGCCGAAGTGCTTGACCAGCGCGCGGTAGGCCCGGTGCGCCTCGATGCCGGTGACCTTCTGCTCCAGCACGGCCCGGATCAGGCGCGGGAAGATCTGGCCGGTAGCGGGGAACCGCAGCCCCGCGAACGTCCGGGCCAGCCGGTTGAGCAGCGGGTGGTCGCACACCAGCGCGGGGAAATCGGTCACGTCGTCGCGCAGGCCGGCGATGGCGTCGGCCCGGCCGGCCAGCCAGGCGGCGCCCGGGCCGTGCGCGGTCGCGATCAGCTCCGCGCCCTCGCGGGCGAGATGCAGAGATCCAGGGCCCTCCGGCGTACGCACGGCAAGCCGGAACGTGTCGCCGTCGAGCACGCCGCAGGGGTCGTACCGGACCACCAGCAGCGTCCGGAGGGTGCGCCCGAACTGGTAGCCCTCGGGCAGCGCCAGCCGCCGGCTCACAGTCCTCGTCACGCGGGCCACTATACGACTGTTCGAGCAGGCAGCGGGCACGTCGCCAGCCGTTCTTCCCGATCGGCGGCGGGCATGCCGATGGCCCTGACCGCGCTCCCGGTCAGGGCCATCGGGGAGGGTGAGCGGACACCCGAGTCGGTCCGCACACCCGGTGTCGGAGCTGGTAGCTCGGTCCGAACCGGTAACAAGCCTCCTTTCGTCAGCCGATTCCGGTTCGGGCCGCTTGCCGCTGTGCCGTCCTCAGGGGGGTGGACGGCGGCCGGTCACCGATGGGGGGTCCCCTGCGGGGCGGCCTTCGCAGGCACTGCCCCGCGGGGTTCGGTTCGCGGGTCGCGACAAGGCTCCGTGCTCAGTTGTTGTTGTTCCCGCCGTCGTTGTTCTCGCCACCGTTGTCGCCCTGGTTGCCCTGGTCGCCGGCGTTGTCGCCCTGGTCACCCTGGTCGCCGCCGTTGTCGCCCTGGTCGCCGTCGTTGTTGCCGCCGCCGCCGACCGTGATGCGGACCGCGTCGAAGGCCGGGGTCTCGTTGGCGCGCTCCATCATCGGGATGCGGTGCGAACCGTCACCGGCCCACGAGGCGCACTGGAACAGCCCCTCGGCGGGCAGGCCCGGGACCTGGATGGTCACGGTGTCGGGGGCGGCGCCACCCTGACGGTCCTCGGTCGCCACGAAGAACGCGGGGACGGGAGCGGGGTCCGGCGCTTCGTCGGTGCTGTTGAGCACGCGGCAGGCGGTGTGGAAGTGACCGCGGGTGATGCCGCCCGCGAGCACCGAACGCTCGACGTAGTAACCGCCCTGGCCGGCCGCGAGGAAGCGGTCCCGGATCAGGTTGCGGGTGCTGACGCGCATGGTGAACGCCTCGTTGACGCCGACCTCGGTCGGTGCCTCGGTGATCAGCAGCGACGGGTTGTTGGCCGCGGCGCTGACCTCACCGAACTCGGTGGAGACGCAGCGGTCGCCGAGCTGGAAACCGTCGTGCGCCTGGAGCTGGCTGTCCTCGCAGGTGTTGGACAGGATGCCGAGGCCGGCACCGGGGGGCGGGGTGCCGGCGTTGCCGCCGTTGTTCCCGCCGCCGTTGTTGCCGCCGCCGTTGTTGCCACCGTTGTTGTTGCCACCGTTGCCCTGGCCCTCGCCGGCCGCGGTGCTGCCGGAGGGTGCCGGGCTCGCGCCGCCGTTGTTGCCGCCGCCGTTGTTGCCGCCGCCGTTGTTGCCGCCGCCGTTGCCCTTACCACCGCCGCCCTTGACCCACTGGCGGCACCGGTTGCGCATCTGCTCGGTCGTCGGCACGTCACCCGCGCCGTCGTCCGCGTGCTGCGTCACCTTGCCCTTGTTGGTGGTGTAGGTGCCCTGCTTCGTCTCCGTCGAGAGCTTGGCCCGCTTCGGCGCCTGCAGGTTGTTGCACGCGGCGAGGGCACGGTTCTGCGTGTTCCGGCGCTCGCTCGCGTTGGAGACCTGCGTGACGGTGACGATGCCACCGAAGACGACCAGCGTGGCCGCCGCGGCGATGATCCGGCGCCGACCGGTGAACCACTTGGACTTGGATTCTCTCCGGTAGTGCGACCTTCGCATTGCTGACACCTTTCTGTGTCCACACATGACGGCCAGTGAGGGAGCCGCCGGGGGTGATGCCTGCGGCCTGGTCGGCAGGCCAGGCCGTGAACCGGGCGCGGGCTATCGCGTCCGGAAGATGCGCATGGTGGTGACGACGCCGGCCACGAGGGCACCGGCGAGGACGATCAGGATGACCGAGGTGCTGACGCCGGGCACGCCGCCCGGAGTGCCGGCGGCGGCCACCATGGCGGCGTCCACCGGCACCGCGCCGCCGGCCGCGGCCGGGTCGGGCGCGGTGGGCAGGCCGCTGTAGTCGACGATGCCGCTGCTCTCCAGCAGCGTCATGTGCGTCATGACGAACTGGTTGGTGTGCTGGGCGAGCTTGCGCACCGTGTCGTTGCGGGTGCTGGCCCGGATCGTGGCGATCGCGGGGAAGATCTTGCCGTGCGCCGCCCGCAGCCGGTCGATGTAGATCTGGTCGAACTGCTTGCTGGTCGGCGCCGTCTCCATCTCGTCCAGCCAGCCCTGCTGGTCGGGGTTCGGCAGGTTGGGCAGCTGCATGCCGACCTTCTCGGCGGCCGCGATGGCCAGCTTGTCGAGCTCGACGTGCTGGGCGGAGATCTTGGCGGCGAGTTCCTTGATGTCCTCGTTGTCGGACATGGTCTGGGCCATGTTGCCGGCCGGGACCTCCCAGAGGCCGGCCAGCCGGACCTTGATGATGAAGTCGCGGTCCGCCGGGGCGAGTGTGCCGGCCCCGTTGTCGGTGAGGCCCGTGTTCGGCGGCACCGGCACCTCGGCCGCCCTCGCGGTGCCGGCCGGGGCCAGCATCAACGCCAGGGTGGTTGCGAGGGCGCCCACCAGCCAGCGCTGAGACCGGCGGGACGAGCGGACGGCAGTCATCTTTCACACCTCCGACAACGGGAACGGAAAACAATTCCGGCGTCTCTGTCGAACGCCGGAAACGCTAGGAGTCCGGGTGCGGCCCCGCAATCGAAAAGGGCCGTTCGAGAACCGATTTAAAGCAAACTTATGGGGCTCTGCCGCCCCGCCGGCCGACCGCTTCACGGCCGGCCGGGGCGGTGCTCAGTAGCTGTAGTCGGACCCGGCCTCGTCGCCGGCTTCCGCGTCGCCCTTGTCGTCCTTGTCGTCCTTGTCGTCCGCCGGCGGCGCGACGGCCTTCGACACGGGCGGCAGGCAGGTGAGGTTCTTCTTGCCTTCCGGCGTGATCACGAACCACTTCCCGCCGACGTTCTGGCCCTTCCACTGGCCCGGCTTCTTGTCGCCGATGTAGCTGTAGAGCGGCCAGTTGTCCAGGGTCAGCTGCAGGGTGCCGTCCTTGCGCTCGGTGGTGCCGAGCAGGTCGGCGTCCACACCGTCCAGCTCGGGCTGCTCGCCCTTGTTGATGAGCTTCGGCGGCCAGATCTTCTCGCAGTCGTCGTAGCAGTTGGACACCGCCTCCGGCTTCGCCTTGTCGGCGTCGAAGCGGTAGAGCACGGCGCCGTCCTGGTCCTGCACCGTCTCGCCCATCTGCTTGACCGAGGCAGCGGTCAGCTCGGACGTGATCTCGTCGTCGCTCAGCTCGGGAGCGTCGGAGCCGGCCTCGTCCTCGTCGGTCTCGGCGCCGGGCGTGGCCGTCGCCTCGGGCGTCGCCGCCACCGCGTTGGCCGCGGGCTCCTGGCCGTAGTCGGCACTGTCGCCCGCTCCGCCGCCCGCATAGCCCTGCGGGGCGCAACCGGGCAGCACGAACGCCGCCGCGATCGCGGCGCTGACGACGATCATCTTTCGCTTCACCGGTACCACGAGAGCCCTCCAGCCCGATCAGTATCTGTGTCCGCGCTGTAGTACGGGTCCGGGTGCCGCCGGGGTTGAAAACAGATCGGATCAATTTCCCAGAATTTTCTTTGAACCCTCCGGCCGCCCGATCCGTAAATGACGGGCCTCTCCACAGTGTTTTCACTGCGGGTGACGGGCGGTATTCATCGAGTAATTCGCGGGTCCGATTCGCGTTCCGGGCACGAAAAAACCCGGCCGCAGCGGCGACCGGGTTCCCTCGATGATCCGTGGCGTCAGGGGACCTGCACGAGGTTCTCCGTGCCGCCGTCCGGCTTCACTTCCTGGATCTGCACGTACGCGATCTCGTCACGCGGCAGCGCCGTCGCGGCCTGGAGCAGCAGCGGCTCCTCCTGGTCCGCGGTGCCCCAGCCCTTCTCGCCCACGTTCCACGACGAGAGGACCTGGGTGTCACCGTTGACGAGCTTCGCCACCAGCTGGCACTTCTTGGGGCCCTTGATGTTGGAGACCGCGAAGGAGATCTGCGTGCCCCAGTCCTTCTCCTCGAAGCCGACCAGCGCCGAGACGTTGGTCCGGCTGTCGGTCTTGTCCTGCGCCTGGTCGCCCAGGTCGAGACCGCCCAGACCCACGCCCGGGTTGGGCAGCGGGTCGAGCTGCTTGCTGTCCGTTGCGCTCGAGGGGAGCACCGTGACCGCGGGCTGATTCGGCGCCAGCCACTTGCCGCCGGCGAAGAGCGCGCCGATCGACAGCATGGCGAAGACGACGACCGCGGCGGCCAGCGAGTAGAGCCGGCGGCTGTTCGCGTGCCGGCGCTCCTGGCGCACCTCGCCGATCATCTGCTGGAGCACGAGCCCGTCCTTGCGGGACTGCTCGGTCGCCACCAGGGCGTCGGCGTCGACCTCCGACAGGATGTCGACCACGGGCAGCAGCGACTCGAGCTCGATCGCGCATGCCGGGCAGTCGATCAGATGGTCCTCGAACCGCTCCGCGTCCCGCTCGTCGAGCACGCCCAAGGCGTACGACGCGACGTCGAAGTGCTGTTCCTGCGTCATGACTGAGTCACCCCCCGCTGCTGCAGGGCCGTACGCAGGGCCCGCAGGGCGTAGTACACACGAGACTTGGCCGTGCCGAGGGGCAGCCCCAGCACGTCCGCAGCCTCCGGGACCGTCCGTCCCCGGAAGTAAGTTTCCACCAGGATCTCGCGATGCGACTGGCTCAGCGCCTTCAGGGCGTCTGTGACGGTCATCATCTGCAGCACCCGGTCGGTGTCGTCGGACTGGCTGGGGAAGCTCTCCAGCTCGCGGTCGTACGTCTCCGGGGGGCGGGCGCTGGTGCTGCGGTGGTCGTCGATCGCGATCCGCCGGGCCACGGTGACCAGCCAGGGGCGCAGCGACTGCTGCCCCTGCGCACCGAGCCGGTGGGCGTTGCGCCACGCCCGGAGCAGCGTCTCCTGCACGATGTCCTCGGCGCGCTGCCGGTCGCCGCCGGTCAGCCGGAGGACGAACATCAGCAGCGGGCCCGCGTGCTCCTCGTACAACATGCGCACGAGGGTGTCCTCGTGGCTGGGCTGCGACGAGGTCGCGGCACCGTGCCGCGCCTGTCGGGGCGTCACCGCCTGATCCTTACCAGCACTACGGCCTCCGTCGAGAGCCTGCCACCGGCTTGAAGAACCTCGCGGCGTCATGCCGCCCACCCCCTCGGGTGTGAGCCGCTCCATGACTGTCGCATGCATCGATTCCTCCTGCCGGTGCTTTCCCCGTCGCCCCTAGTACGGGCGGACGGGCCCGACGGGATCAAAGCGAGCGGGAAAATTTCCGGACCCGGGCGGGGCACGGGAGCATCGACGCGCAGTCGCAAAGGTTCCTCCGGTTCCAGGCGGGTGGGGACACGCTCGTGAGCCCGCGCAACAGCGGGATCGCCGGACGCGCATGAGGGGCGTCGCACCCCGGACACACCGGTGGCAGGCATCTGATCCACGAGGAATGAATCCACGGATGCGGATGTGGGCCCAGGGGCTTGCGAATAATACTCAGCGGAACCGGTTCGCCGACAGACGCGCGGTGCGCATCCCCCACGCTCGGCGGATGCGATTTCAGCTGTACGTGACTCGGTACTCACAAGGGGTGCCGAAAGCGCGGAAACGATTCGCGTTGAGTAGTTCCGCGGCGACGGTGAGCGGGTCCGCCGCTTACCGCCGAAAGGCGCGAACCGCCCGTACCTTTCGCCGCCCGGACGCCCGCCCCGGTGCCGCTGATCAGGCACGCAACGACCATGGCCCGGCACCCGGACGCGCCGGAACCGCACTCCCCCGATCGGCGGCAGCCTCACCCATCCGGCTGGAACACACGCGTGTAACGAAATTTCGGTCACGTTTGGCGCAAATACGGACAGCCCTCGACGGGCCCGCGCTGGGCGGTGCACCCTGGACCGGTCCAGGCCAGGCCAGGGCCGTGCCGGGCCGGGACCGTGCCCGGGACAGGCCGGGACCGTGCCCGGGACAGGCCGGGACCGTGCCGGGGCAGGCCGGGAC